>CAYJFN010000039.1:0-10744 GCA_964369325.1 uncultured Arcobacteraceae bacterium | reverse complement strand
CAACCATCGGATTTGGAATCCGGCGCTCTACCATTGGAGCTACTGACCTATTCGTAGACTGAGACGGTTTCCCGTCTCAGGACTTAAATATTATGATTTAAGTTTTACTTCTTTGTGAAGTGTATGCTTTCTTAATCTTGGACAATATTTTGTAACCTCAAATTTCTCAGTATGAGTTTTTGGGTTCTTATAAGTCGTGTAGTTAATATCTCCAGACTCTTGACATTTTAGTCCAATTTTAATTCTTACGCCATTACCCATAAGTTATCCTTATTCGATAATTTCAGCAACAACTCCAGCTCCAACAGTTCTACCACCTTCTCTAATAGCAAACTTTGTACCTTTTTCAAGTGCAATTGGAGCTACTAGTTCAACAGTCATTTCAACGTTGTCACCAGGCATAACCATCTCTGTACCTTCTGGAAGTGTTACAGAACCTGTTACGTCAGTTGTTCTTACATAAAATTGTGGTCTATACCCTGAGAAGAATGGAGTATGTCTTCCACCCTCTTCTTTAGAAAGGATATATGTTTCACATCTGAATTTAGTGTGTGGAGTAATAGTTTTTGGCTTACATAAAACTTGTCCTCTTTCTACTTCTTCTTTTTTGATACCTCTTAAAAGAATTCCGCAGTTATCACCAGCTTCACCTTGCTCCATCTCTTTTCTAAACATTTCAACACCAGTAACAGTAGTTGTTTGAGTATCTCTAACACCTACGATTTCAATTGTTTCACCAACTTTAATTGTACCTTTTTCAATTCTACCAGTAACAACTGTTCCTCTTCCTGGGATAGAGAAAACATCTTCAACTGGCATTAAGAAATCTTGATCGATATCTCTAGTTGGAGTTGGAATATAAGTATCTACTGCATCCATTAATGCAATAATTTTTTCTCCCCAAACACCAACAGTTCCAGCTTTAGCTTCTTCTAATGCTTGGAATGCAGAACCTGCAATAATTGGAGTATCATCACCTGGGAAATCATAATCAGATAATAATTCTCTAATTTCCATTTCAACAAGTTCTAACATTTCTTCTCTATCTTCTTCATCAAGTTGATCTTCTTTGTTCATAAATACAACGATGTATGGAACACCTACTTGTTTAGATAATAGAATGTGCTCTCTTGTTTGAGCCATTGGTCCATCTGTAGAAGCAATAACTAAGATAGCTCCGTCCATTTGTGCAGCACCAGTAATCATGTTTTTAACATAATCCGCGTGTCCTGGACAATCTACGTGTGCATAGTGTCTTGTTGCTGTTTCATACTCAATGTGAGAAGTAGCAATAGTAATTCCTCTTTCTCTTTCTTCTGGAGCGTTATCGATTTGATCATAATCTTTCATCTCTCCACCGAATTTTGTTGTTAACACTGCAGAAATAGCTGCTGTTAACGTAGTTTTACCGTGGTCAACGTGTCCAATTGTACCAATGTTAACGTGTGGTTTCGTTCTTGAAAACTTTTCTTTTGCCATAGAATTCCCCTTCTAAAATTTTTGTGATGCCCTCTGAGTAGATAAGCCCCATAAGCTAATCTATTCAGAGGGGATTTGACTATTTAAATTAATATACCTTGTACCTGGAGCCTATGATAAGACTTGAACTTACGACCTCTTCCTTACCAAGGAAGTGCTCTACCCCTGAGCTACACAGGCATATAAATTTAAAACAACTATAAAAAATACTTGGAGTTACATTTGAAGTAATGGAGTTATACAAATTTGCGTTATAACTCAGCTCCCAGTATCAATAAAAATTTATGGAGCGGGAGACGAGACTCGAACTCGCGACAATCTGCTTGGAAGGCAGAAGCTCTAGCCAACTGAGCTACTCCCGCAACATTAAAGTGGTGGTGAGAGAAGGATTTGAACCTTCGAAGCCTAAGGCGGCGGATTTACAGTCCGCAGGATTTGACCACTCTCCAACCTCACCGTTGAAAATTATTGTTGCTGGTCAAGCGCTGATCTTTTAAAGACTACGCACGACATAAATGGAGCTGGTGAAGGGATTTGAACCCCCGACCTGCTGATTACAAATCAGCTGCTCTAGCCAACTGAGCTACACCAGCGTCCGATTTCAAAAATGGTGGCGCGAGACAGAATCGAACTGTCGACACAAGGATTTTCAGTCCTTTGCTCTACCGACTGAGCTACCGAGCCATCAAATTTGGAGTGAAATTATATTACCTTGTTAATTAATTTTAGCTTAAAGAATATACACTCTTTTTAAATTCTTCTCCTCTGTGCTTATATGAACTAAATTGATCTAGCGAAGCAGCAGCAGGTGAAAGCATTGCAACGCTTGTTTTATCGTGATATTTAGCTATCTCTTCTACTGCAACATTAAGATAATCACACTGATTAACTTTTATATTAAACTCTTTCGCAAACTCTAAAATTATGGGTACATTTCTTCCAATTGAAAATAATTCAATATCATACTTTGTGAAAACTTCAAACAGTGGCCTTAAATTTGCACCTTTGTCATCACCACCAACAATTAAATAAATCTTTTTATCTTTATATGATTTAAGCGCTTGAATTGTTGCATCTATATTTGTAGCTTTTGAATCATCTACCCAAACTCTATTTCTACTGTCAAAAAACTCTTCAACTTTATGTGCATCTATTTTGAATGAGTTCATTTTTTCATAATCTATTTCATCAAATAGTATTTTATTTACACATATTGCTAAAACGGCATCTAACAAAAAGGGTTCTTTAAATTTTAGTTTCGTTTTATCAATATTAAAAAAGGTAAGTAACTCTTCACTACTATTATATGTTATTTTAAATGCATTAGTCGGGTAATCTTTATATTTTTCTGGAATTATTGCAACTTCACCTTCTTGCATAAAATCCATTGCTTTAAGTTTTGCTTTTTCATACTCCTCAAATGAACCATGCCAAGAAATATGGTCATCACTAATTGGTAAAAGAACATATAAGTTTGGTCTTGCTTTTTTTGTATAATGAAGTGTAAAAGAAGAAGTTTCTAAAATCCATATTTTTGCACTCTTATTCATATTACAAACAGGAATTCCAATATTTCCTCCACAAACACTATTATATTTTTCTAATAAATGTTGCATCATTTGCGTTGTGGTAGTTTTTCCATTAGTTCCACTTATCCAAATACTATAAGGCATATCTTTTGATATTAAATCATAATCACTTTGTATATTGTTAGAATTTTGTATCATAAAATTATACGGAGGAATTCCTGGGCTTACAACTGTTATGTCATTGCTTGTTTTATCGTATAAATCAAAATCACTTTCATCATACAAAACGACATCTTCTAAACTCTCTTTAATAGCTTGGGCAGTTAAGCCTTTTCCTAAAACTCTTATCATCTATCTTATCTTTAAACTTAATAGAGCAACTAAATTTGCCATAAATGAAATAATCCAAAATCTTACAATTATTTTGTTCTCTTTCCAACCTTTTTGCTCAAAATGGTGATGAATAGGAGCCATCAAAAAAACTCTTTTTTGTCTAAGTTTAAAAGAACCAACCTGTAAAATAACCGAAACAGTTTCTATTACAAAAATAAGTCCTATTAAAATAAGTAAAACTTCACTTTTCGCTACAATTGCTAGGAATCCCATAAAACCACCAATTGCAAGTGAACCACTATCACCCATAAATACTTCTGCAGGATGGCAATTTCGCCATAAAAATGCAATTAGTGCTCCACTAAAAGCTGCTCCCATAATTGTTAGCTCACCAGAAAATTTAATGCTAGGAAATAATAAATAGTTCGATATTACAATATTTCCCGTAATATAAACAATAGTTGAAAGTGTAAAAAAAGCCATAATAGAAGGAACTGTTGCAAGTCCATCTAAGCCATCTGTTATATTAACTGCATTCGAAGTTGCTACAATAACAATTATCCATAAAGCAAGTGCAACTATTCCCATATCAGCGATTGGATATTTATAAAATGGAATGTGTAATGATGTGTCATGATTAAAAAGATATATCACAATTGCAGCAATTGCTGCAACAAAAAACTGTAAAATTAATTTTGCTTTTGGAGATAAACCTGCTGTGTTTCTACTATTGATAATTTTTGAGATATCATCTTTTACACCTATTAAACAAAATCCAACAATGATAAAAAGTCCTGTAAATACATAAAAGTTATTCAATTTTGCAGAACACAAAGTAGCAACAACCGTTGCAAAGACAAATACAACTCCACCCATTGTTGGAGTTCCAGCTTTTTTCTTATGTGAATTTGGAGCTAAATGATGAATTGGTTGTGAAGCATTTTTTTCTTTAGCCCATTTTATAAACTTTGGTAACAAATACAAAGTAAGAAAAAATGCTATAAAAAAAGCAATCCCTGCTCGAACTGAAATATATTGGAAAATATTAATGTCCAAATGTCGATAAAACCAATAAAACAAATTTAAACCTACCTTTTGATATAATACGCGGATTATATAATAGAATATATTTTAAAAGGTTTAAAATGACTAAAAAGACGATTTTAATAATAACAGATGGTATTGGACACAACGAAAACAACAAATACAACGCTTTTTTTAATGCAAATAAACCAACTTACGATTACTTGTTTAAAAATATTCCTTATTCTTTGATTAAAACATATGGAGAATATGTAGGGCTTCCAGATGGACAAATGGGAAACAGTGAAGTAGGACATATGACAATAGGTGCTGGAAGAATTTTATACCAAGACTTGGTAAAGATAAATCTAAGCATCAAAAATCAAACTTTAAAAAACAATGAAATTTTACAATCAACTTTAAAAAATTCAAATCGTGTTCACCTAATTGGACTTGTAAGTGACGGTGGTGTTCATTCACATATTAATCATATTATTGAATTAGCGAAAATTGCAAAATCTAAGCAAAAAAAAACTTATCTTCATATTATAACTGACGGTAGAGATGTTGCCCCAAATTGTGCAAAAGAATATGTTCAAAAACTTATTGATAATTGTGATGAGGACATCAAAATAGCAACTATATCAGGAAGATACTATGCTATGGACAGAGATAATAGATGGGACAGAGTTCAAAAAACATACGAAGCAATGACTTGTGTAAATATTTCGCGAAATAAAAATATTTTAGAATATATTGATGACTCTTATAATCAAAATATTTTAGATGAATTTATAGTTCCAACTGCATTTGAAGGATATGAGGGAATAGAACATAATGATGGAATGATTTTTTGTAACTTTAGAAGTGATAGAATGAGAGAGTTAACTTCAGTTTTTGCACAAAAAGAGTTTAATGAATTTGAAACTAAAAAATTTAACTTAAACATTGCAACTATGACTGAATATAATAAAGCCCTTCCCTTGCCAATTTTATTTCCAAAAGAATTACCAAAAAATACTTTAAGTGAAGTTATTTCAAATGCAGGGCTAAACCAACTTCATACTGCAGAAACAGAAAAATATGCACACGTAACTTTTTTCTTTAATGGAGGAATTGAAGAACCAGTTTTAAATGAAACTAGAGTTTTGATACCTTCACCAAATGTTGCAACATATGATTTGCAACCACAAATGAGTGCAAATGAAGTTACAAAAACAGTTTTAAAAGCAATGGATGAAAAATATGATTTTATTGTTGTTAACTTTGCAAATGGCGATATGGTTGGGCACACTGGAAATTATGAAGCAAGTGTAAAGGCTGTTGAAGAAGTTGATAAATGTTTAGGACAAATTGTAGAAAAATCAAAAAATTTAGAGTATAATATTATTGTCACTAGTGACCATGGAAATTGCGAAATGATGAGAGATGAAAACGGAAAAACATTAACAAATCATACCGTTGGAGATGTGTTTTGTTTTGTTATAGCAAATGGTGTTCATAAAGTAAATACAGGTAGTCTTAACAATATTGCGCCTACTGTTTTAAAACTTATGAACTTAACTATTCCACAAGAGATGGATGAACCTTTAATTTAAGGAAACACATGGAAACTTCAAAAATAAAATCAGATTTAAGAGATATTAGTTTACTCATAGCAGAAGATGGTGAAGAAATTATTAATATAATGGATCGAACTTTCAAAATGCTAGTTAAAAAAATTAGCCTTGCTGGTGATGGTGCTATCGGATATGAATTATTTAAGCAAAATGCTCCTGATGTTATTATTACTGATTTAAGAATGCCAAATATGGATGGTAAAGAATTAATTAGAAAAATTAGAGAAGAAAATAGTTCTATACCAATTATTGTAATTACCGCTTTTAAAGAAGATTTAACTGGTGATGATGAAAAATTAGTTTCTGTTATTTTGGAAAAGCCAATTAACTTTATTAAATTGGTTAGTGCCTTAGATGATTGTGTGCAAGGATTAACTAAGTAATCTATGTCTTATCTTAATATTCAGTGGCTTAATGTTCTACATAATGAAACTTCATTAGTAGACATAAGCTTTCAAATAACAAAAGCAACTGCATTAATTGGTCAAAGCGGTAGTGGAAAATCTTTAACATTAAAATCACTTTTAGGAATGCTTCCAAGCAATTTATATCTGAAATTTGAATATGATTGTGATTTTGAATTAAATAGTAAAAATGTAGCATTTGTTCCTCAAAATCCATTTACATCGCTTAGCTCTATGACTAAAATTAAAAATCAATTTTTTTGTTCACATGAAAAAAAATTAGAACTTTTATCGTTAGTAGGATTAGAGCCTTGGGTACTAGAAAGATTTCCCACTCAATTAAGTGGCGGTCAACTTCAAAGAATTATTATTGCAATTGCTTTAAGAAATACTCCAAAACTGTTATTACTTGATGAGCCAACCACAGCACTTGATATTACAAGTAAAAAAAAGATTTTAAAGCTCATAAAACAACTTCAAGAAAAATTAAATCTGCTAATACTTTTTGTAACACATGATATTAATTCGATAATTGGTGTATGTCAAGATGTAATTATCATAAAAGATGGTTCAATTGTTGAAAAGGGATTATGTGATAATATTCTAAACAACCCACAACATAACTACACAAAAAATTTAATACAATCTGGATTTGAACACAGAGATTTTAGGACATAAAATGAAATATATTATAGGTTTTTTTGCATTAGTTGCAATTTCAATTGCAGCTGTAGCACTATATTTTTATAATCAAATACGATTTGATATAGATAAAATTGTTGATTACAAGCCTAATTTAACCACACAATTTTACGATAGAGATGGTAATTTAGTAGCTAATTTATTTCAAAAAGAGCATCGTATATATGCACACTATGATGATATACCTGCAAAAATTATTGAAGCATTAGTTGCTATTGAAGATACTCAATTTTTTGAACACAATGGCATAAATACAGATGCAATCATGCGAGCTATTATAAAAGACATTAAAGCAGGAAAACTAGTTGAAGGAGCAAGTACACTTACTCAACAACTTGTTAAAAATATTGTTTTAACAAGAGAAAAAAAGTTTAGCAGAAAACTAAAAGAGATTTTTCTAGCTCTAAGACTTGAAACTGTTTTAACAAAAGAAGAAATTTTAGAAAGATACTTGAATCATGTATATTTTGGACACGGATATTATGGGATTAAAACAGCATCTTTGGGATATTTTAAAAAAGAATTAACACAATTGAGTTTAAAAGAAATAGCTATTTTAGTTGGTCTTCCTAGAGCTCCAAGCTTTTATTCTCCTACTAAAAATTATGATTTTTCAATAACAAGAGCAAATCAAGTTGTAAATAGATTATATACATTAGGTTGGATAAATGAAAAAGAATATACAACTGCAATAAATGAAAAACCTACTGTTCATAGCCAAACACTTACACTAAATCAAGCTCCTTATGTGATTGATTATGCACTAAATCAGCTGCAAAAAGATATTCCAGATATTAGATCTGGTGGATATAGAGTTGATCTAACAATTGATTTAAAAGCACAAGAGTTAGCAAAACAGGCATTACAATTTGGATATGATAAAATCAAAGAACGAGATGCTTATTATATGGAGACAAACAAAGCTGATTCAAGGACTAATACATTAAATGGTGGATCAATTACTGTTGAAAATAAAACTGGTGAAATTATAAGTTTAGTTGGAGGGGTTGATTATAAGCAATCAAATTTTAATAGAGTTATTCAATCAAAAAGACAAGCGGGAAGTGCAATTAAGCCATTTTTATATCAAATTGCTTTAAATATTGGATACTCAACAGCAACACAAATTGCAGATATTTCAAGAACATATAAATATCAAGACGGAGATGAAGAGAAAAAATGGCAACCAAGAAATTATGAAAGAGATTTCAAAGGCTTACTAACTTTAAGAGAAGCCCTTCTTCACTCAAGAAATCTTGCTACAATTAATCTTGTTGATGATATTGGTGTTGATGTAATATATAATGCACTTAAAGAGTTTGGAATAAAAAATATGCCAAAAGATTTATCTATTACACTTGGAAGTTTTTCAATATCTCCCTTTGAGATGAGTAAAGCATATACCATATTTTCTAATAATGGAATTGAAGTAACCCCTTATATAATTAAATCTATAAAAAATTCTCAAGGTAATACTATAAATTTTCAAAGTGAAGAAAGATATATTCAGCAAAGTGAACAATCATACTTAATAACTTCTGTTTTATATGATACTGTACAAAAAGGTACTGGTAGATTAGCAAAAGTTGCTGGTCTTGAAATTGCTGGTAAAACTGGAACAACAAATGATAATATTGATGCTTGGTTTTGTGGATACACGCCAACTATGCAAACTGTTATTTGGTATGGAAATGATGATAACACTCCAATGTGGAAGAGTGAAACTGGAGGGCGAAGTGCAGGTACTGCATTTTCACATTTTTATAAAAACTACTTAGCTATTCATCCTGAAATGAAAAGAAAGTTTGATATTCCTGAAGGCGTATTTAAAGCAAATATTAATGGAGTAGAAGAATATTATACTGATATATCAAAACTTCCTGAAATAAAAGAAGTTATCAAAGAAGAAAATTTTGATATAGAATTCTAATATCTAAGGATATAAAAAAAGCCCACTTCAAATGAAGTGGGCTTTTTGTTTTATACTTACAACTCTTAGCAAGAGTACATAGTTTTAAATTCAAAAGGTGTAGGTCTAGCTTCGTATGGCCAAACTTGTGTTTCAAATTTATAGTGTTGATAAATATCTAACATCTCTTGTGTAAATACAGGTTTTAAGAACTCATTATCTCTAATTAATGCTTCTAGCGAACCTCTTAGTGTATGAGGCATTTGAGGAATATTTCTCTCTCTAATTTCATCTAAAGACATTTCAAATAAGTCTTCATCCATTGGACCAATTGGTTCAATTTTGTTTGCAATTCCATCAAGTCCTGCACACAACATTGCAGCAAATGCTAAATATGGACAAGCTGTAGAATCTGGGAATCTCATCTCAATTCTTGTTGCTTTTTCACCTGCTCCATAAGGAACTCTACAAGAAGCTGATCTATTTTGAGAAGAGTAAGTCAAAATTGAAGGAGCTTCAAATCCAGGGATTAATCTTTTGTATGAATTAGTTGATGGGTTTGTAAACGCAGCAACTGCTCTTGCATGTTTGAAAATTCCACCAATATAGTGCCTAGCCATATCACTTAAATTTCCATACTCACCCTCTTTATAGAATAAGTTTTTACCATCTTTCCAAATTGATTGGTGAACATGCATCCCATTTCCATTATCACCATACAGTGGTTTTGGCATAAAAGTTGCTGATTTACCATTTAAGTGTGCAACCATTTTGATTACATATTTTAACTTTTGTACATTATCTGCTGCTTCAATTAAATCGCCAAATACAATTCCAATTTCATGTTGACCTTGAGCAACTTCGTGGTGTCCTAAAATTACAGTTAATCCAACTTGTTCTAGAACTTGCATCATCTCTGCTCTTATATCAACACCATTGTCAATTGGGGCTACAGGGAAATATCCACCTTTTGTTCTAGGTCTGTGACCCATATTCCCACCTTCATAATCTCTTGCATCATTCCACTCACCATCTTCTGAATCAACTCTATAGTAAGACTCATTTGCTTGATCAATAATTTTTACATCTTCAAACATAAAGAATTCATTTTCTGGTCCAAAATATGCAACATCGCCAACGCCTGATTGGCTTAAGTGAACTAATGCCTTTTTAGCAATAGATCTTGGGCACTTTTCATACATTTCACCTTTATAGATATCATAAACATCACAAATAACAATAACAGTTGAATCTGCTGTAAATGGATCTAAAAATGCTGTTTGAACATCTGGTTTTAAAATCATATCTGATTGATTGATTGGTTGCCAAGCATCAACAGAAGAACCATCAAAAGGCATACCATTTTCTAGTAAACCACTATCTACTGCACTTAACATATATGTTACATGGTGCCAAGTTCCTTTTAAATCCGAAAATCTAAAATCTACAAACTTAACCTCATTTTCTTCACAAAACTTAAAAAACTCTTCAGTATTGTTTACAAATTTACCCATTTTTATGCTCCTAAAATATTTAAAGTATTATATCTAATAGTAGATAATTTCTCTTTAATTAAATGTATATTTTTTATACAATTATCATTATTGTGTGCCTTGCTCTTTCAAGATATAAAATTTCTTTTTTTTGTGATAATATTTTAGTTAATCAACTTTGACACAGGTATTTTTAGAAGATAAAATCCAACTTTATTATTGGAAATATCATATATAGGTGTATATATTAAAT
>CAYJFN010000038.1:2412-10888 GCA_964369325.1 uncultured Arcobacteraceae bacterium | reverse complement strand
TTTTTTTTGTTGGCGAAAGTATAAAGCTTAGTAGTTACACTCAGATTACAGATTGTCTATACAAGTAGTAAAAGTTGTATAGATAAGGATTAAGATATTAAACTTATTCCCTTTTTTTGCCCTTTTAATAGGATATAATTTTTGTATTAGAATAAAGGTAATAAATATGGAAAGTAAAATATTTAAAAAATTAAAAAATTTAACTATACTTTATGCTGAAGATGAAGTTGAAATGAGAGAAAATATATCAGATGCTTTGTCTTTTTATGCAAGAGAAGTTTTTTCAGCTGAAAATGGTGAAGAAGCTTTTGAATTATTTAAAGAAAAAAAACCTGATATAATTATTAGTGATATTCATATGCCTATTTTAGATGGCATTGGTTTTGTTAAAAAAGTTAGACAAGCGAATAAAGATGTCCCTATTGTAATGATTACAGCTCATACAGATAAAGAATATTTGTTGGACGCTATAGATTTACATATAGAAAAATATATAGTTAAACCAATCAATTTGACAATCTTGTTAGAAACTTTAAAACAGTGTACAAATTTAGTAAAAAACCATAATCAAATAGAGCTAGAAAAAGATAGTAATTATAAATACGATTTTGAAACAAAAGAATTAACATACAAAGATACAAAAATTGTTTTAAATAGAAAAGAGATTCTTTTTTTTGAATTACTTATTTCAAATCAAGATAAAATCGTTACATACGAAGAGATTGAAAGAAAAGTATGGGATGAGGATTTTATGACTGAAAATGCAATTCGCTCATTAGTTAGAAATTTAAGAAAAAAATTGCCTACAGAAATACTTTATAATTTGTCTGGTGTTGGATATAGATTTATCTAGAAGGAAAGTATAAAATGAAACTATTAAATAGCTTAACTGTTAAAATGAAGTTGGGAATTTTGTTTTCAATTTTGCTAATAACATTTGCTTTTTATGGTGCAAATACACTAGCCTCTAGTAAAAATATTGCAAACCATGATAATATTAATCTTAAAATTGATCATGTTTTCTATAAATTCCAAAATGAAGTAGTATTGTTATATAAACTTAAAAAGAATATAGAAGAATACATTTTGTTTCGTAATAATGAAGAAATATTAATCAAAATAAAACAACAAACAAAGGAACTTGAAAATGTTTTTTCAAACTCTGAAGACAAAATTAATTATAAACTTTGGGCTGAATGCAAAAAACAAATACACCTCTTATTAGAAATAAATAAAATAGAAAGTAGTAAAGAAACAATAAACTTTTACGAAACAATAGATATTAAGTTTTCTGATTTAATGGATAATCTAATTATGCAAAATGAGCAATATATTAATGAAATAAGAATATTAGATATTGAAGCTAGAAAAGAATCTCACTATATAAAAGATAGTGCATCAGTCTTTACAATTATAATTTTATTTATTTCTGTATTCATAGGATGGATAGTCTCAAACAATATAATCAATTCAATAAAAAAAATACAAATTGGTCTAAAAGAATTTTTTGATTTTTTAAATCATAAAAATAAAAGAATGAAAAAAATAGACTTAGAAAATGATAGTGAATTTTCACAAATGGCAAATGATATCAATATAAATATTGATAAAATCCAAGATGATATTACAAAAGACATAAGACTAATTAATGAAGCAACAAGTTTATTAAAAAGTGTTAAACAAGGGGATTTAGAACAAAGGCTTGTTTCAAATACTAACAACAAACAATTAAATGATTTAAAATTTATGATGAATAGTATGTTAGATGATTTAGAGACTAAAATAAAAGAAGAAATAAATAAAAGAATAGAAAAAGAACAGCTTCTAACACATCAATCAAAACTTGCTGCAATGGGAGAGATGATTGGTAATATTGCTCATCAATGGAGACAACCTATTTCTCAAATATCAGCAATTTTATTAAATATACAAGTTCGACAACAATTTAACAAATGTTCAAAAGAGTATTTTGATGAAAAAGTTGCAGAAGCAAGTACTCTTGCTGAATATATGTCTCAAACTATTACAGACTTTCAAAATTTCTTTAAACCAGAGAGTGCTAAAACAGTATTTTCCATTAAACAAGCTTGTATAGATGCACAACTTATAATTGCTCCGACTATAAAATACAATAAGATTGAATTGACTTTTGAAGGAGATGAAGACTGTGAAGTTAATGGGTATAAAAGTGAATATTCGCAAGTAGTTCTTAATATGTTAAACAATGCAAGAGATGCTTTAATAGAGAAAAAAATAAAAAATCCAAAAATTACTATAACCATTAAAAATGGATACAACTATGGGTTAGTTAAAATCCAAGATAATGCTGGAGGAATTCCTGAAAATATCATAAAAAACATATTTGAACCATATTTTACTACTAAACATAAATCCAAAGGCACAGGTATCGGACTTTATATGTCTAAAAATATTATTGAAAATAATATGAGTGGATTTATAAAAATTGACAACATTAATAGTGGAGCTTGTTTTACCATTAAAGTTATGAAATAGTATAAATATAGTATTAAAACAAAATCTTTATATAAATTTCAAAATTACATTTTTTTGCCCTTTTTTTCCTAATTTCTAATCTCATTTTTATTTTATACTTCTTTATATTGAGAAATAAAGGAGTTAAAATGAAACCAGTATTAGCAACTTTGCTACTAGCATCACTTTTATGTGCAGAAACAAAATATGTAGGAAAAACGATTCTAGCATATCCATCTGCTGAAGGTGAACAAAAATATCAAGGTAAAATATTACCAACAACAGAACTAAAGGTTTTGCAAGAAAAAGATGATAAAGCTTTAGTTAGTGTTACGGGTTGGATTCAAGATGGAGTTAGTAGAGTAATATATTACTCTAAAGGTGAAAGAATAATATCTGCTGCTTTTTCCAAAAAAGCAAAATATGACTTAAAAAAATTTGAGAGTGAAACTATCAATGGTAAAGTTTGGCAAAAAGTTACTGCTACAACTTGGATAGAAAACAAAAATCTTGATAAATCAAAAGATGAACTTTATGCTGAAGCATTAAATATTTATGAATCAAACTGTACGGTGTGTCATCCAGCACCTGAAGTTGGACATTTTACTGCAAACCAATGGCCTCAAATTGTAAAAGATATGGGAAGTAGAACAGCTATTGAAAAAGAAAATATTCTACTTTTAACACAATATTTACAAAAACATACATCTCACTAAGAAGAAAGGATTAAAGATGAAAAGAAGAAGTTTTATTAAAGGTGTAAGTGCATTAGCTGCGTTTCCTGTTGTTTCAACATGGGCAAATGAAGAAAAAATGTTTAAAATGTTAGCAACAGTTGGGTCTAAACCAAATTTTGTACAAAATGGAGTAGTTACAAGTGCTGCTCACTGGGGTGGAATGGCTATAACTGTTGAAGATGGAAAAATTGTAAATAGTACAAATATATTTAAAAATAGAATGTACAATCCTCTTCAAGAGTTTACAGGTGATTTAGTCTATGCAGAAGATAGAGTAAGATACCCAATGGTTAGAAAATCATATCTTGAAAATCCAAATGATCCAAAACCAGAATTAAGGGGAACTGATCCGTGGGTTAGAGTATCTTGGGATGAAGCTATTAAACTTACTGCTGGACAAATCAAAAAAGCATATAAAAAAGGTCCAAATACAATTTTTGCAGGTTCACATGGCTGGTGTAGTTCTGGTAATTTACATAGATCTGAAAAACTAGTGCATAGATTTTTTAGAGCATCTGGTGGGTTTGTAAGTAAATCAGGAAACTACTCAATGGGTGCAACAATGGCAATTACACCATATGTTACGGGAAAAATTGATGTATTTTCAAAACCCTCTGCTTGGCCAACAATTTTAGAAAACTCTAAAGTTGTCGTTATTTGGGGTGCTAATCCTATGGCAAATAATAGAGCTTCATACAATTGTGATGATTCATTATTACCTGAATATCATAGAATGCTTAAAGAATCAGGAATAAAAGTTATTATAATTGATCCTGTTTATAATGAAACTTGTGAATTTTATGAGGCAAAAAAAGATGATACTTGGTTTACTATAAGACCAAATACTGATACAGCACTTATAATTGCTATGTGCCATACACTTTATTCTGAAAATAAATATGATAAAGATTTTATTGATGAATATACAGAAGGATTTGCACAATTTAAAGATTATTTTATGGGGAAAACTGATGGTGTAGTAAAAGATGCTAAATGGGCATCAGAAATTTGTGATATGCCCGAAAATACTATTAAAGAACTAGCTAGAACATTTAAATCAAATAGAACAATGTTAATGATGGGATGGGCATTACAAAGACAACATCATGGAGAACAGGCACATTGGGGAGTTATTACTTTAGCTTCAATGATTGGACAAATAGGACTTCCTGGAGGAGGATTTGGATTGACTTATCATCAAGGGGGTTCAGGAGTACCTGCAACAAATAATGTAAAGCTAGGTTCAATGGGAGCAAAAAGTAGCTTAGAGAAAAAAGCGCCACCATCTTGGTCAATTCCAGTTGCAAGAATTTCTGATATGCTATTAAATCCAGGGAAAACAATTGATTACAATGGTCATAAAGTAACTTACCAAGACATTGATTTAATCTATTGGGCAGGTGGAAATCCATTTGGACACCATCAAGATGTAAATACATTAATGAAAGGCTGGAATAAAGCAAATACTGTAATTGTAAATGAAATATTCTGGTCAGGAACTGCACGAATGGCAGATATAGTTCTTCCTGCAACTACTCCATATGAAAAAAACGACATTATTCAAGGAGGAGATGAATCTGGAAAATATATTTTCCCAATGAAAGCAGTAGTTCCAGCTCAATATGAAGCAAAAGATGATTTTGAAATTTTTAAACTCTTAGCGAAAGAAGTTGGTGGGAATGTTTATGAGTTATTTACAGAAAATAAATCACAAATGGATTGGATTTCTGGAATGTATGAAAGTGCAAGAAAACAAGCTGTTGCAAAAGGTATTAAAATGCCTACATTTAGAAAGTTTTGGGCAGACAATAAACCATTTGTATTTGAAACTTCACAAGAAGGTAGAAACTATGTATCTTATGCAGATTTTAGAGAAGATCCATTATTAAACCCATTAGGCACTGATTCAGGCTTAATCGAAATTTACAGTCAAAGAGTCGCAAGCTATAAGTATGATGACTGCCCAGGGCATGTTACTTGGATGGAACCAGCTGAATGGTTAGGACAAAAAGACAAACCAGCAACTTTGGCATTAGTAAGTCCGCATCCGCCTGCGAGATTACACTCACAACTAAATAACACTGCTTTAAGACACACTTATGAAATTCAAGGGAGAGAACCTATTTGGATTAATAGTGATGATGCAAAAGATAGAGGTATTGAAAATGGTGACATAGTTGAAGTGTATAACAAAAGAGGAGCTACTTTAGCTGGTGCGTTTGTGACTGATAGAATTGCTAGAGGTGTTGTAAGACTAGATGAAGGTGGATTTTATGATCCATTAAATAGGCTTGATGAAAAGACTCTTTGTAAACATGGAAATGTAAATGTACTAACATTAGATATTCCATCATCAAAATTAGCAGTTGCTACTTCTGCTCATACAGCACTAGTTGATGTGAAAAAATATACAGGAAAAGTGCCTGAATTAACTGTATTTAAACAACCAAAAACAGTTAATGCATAAAAACAAGCAGTAAAACTTTTAATGTTTTACTGTTCAAATTAAAAAAAGGAAAGAAAAATGAAAATAAAATATTTAAGTTGTTTGGTATCAAGTTTATTGTTGGCTTCATCATTACAAGCTGATTCTACTTCATTACAAGAAGCATTAAAAAATGGTAAAACAAATGGTGATGTTGGTCTTATTTTTGAAAAAGCTGATGGGATGATGTATGGAAAACTAGATAGAGAATATGTTGCTGCAACTGCAGGATTAAGATATGTATCTGATACATTTTATGGATTCTCAACTTCTTTAGGAGCTAGAATAACTACTGCACTATATGAAGGGAATAGCTTAGATTTTGACTCAAGTTCGAATGCTGATGTTGTATTTCATACTCTTAATGTAGGTTATGAAAATAGTTTTATGAAAGCAATAGTCGGAAGACAATTATTTGATTTTGCTTGGGCGAATGAAGGATTTTATGAAGGGTATTCAGCTTATTTTAATCTTCCTGGCAATACGGCAATTTCACTAGCAAGAGGGGAGAGACTTGCATCTGCAACAAACTATATGGCAATGACAGATTTTAAACAAATTACAAAAGATCCATATGGTGCAAAAATTGAAAGTGATGGAGTAAATATTCTAGATTTAAAATATAATGGAATAGAAAATCTAGGAGTTAACGCTTATTATTATGATTTGGAAGATATCGCTGATTGGTATGGTGCAAAAGTTGATTATAAGTTTGATAATTTTGGACTTTTTGGGCAAGTAAGTCAATCAAGTGAAGATATTAGAGGAACAGAAGATGGTTCAGTTTATCAAATAGAAGCAAGAGCAAACTTTTTTGATACAGATTTTAAAATTGGATATATTGCTACAGATAAAACAGGTGGAGCTGGTAGTATGAATACATTGGAAAGCGATGTTGGATTACCAATGGAAGAAGGAAGACAAATATATAGTCCAGATGCTTCTACTCCATATGTGATTGCAATTAAGAAAATAGATAAGTTTGTATTTAAAGCTATGTATGCACAAACAAAATATGGAAACGAAAAAGAAAATGAGTTTGATTTTTATGTAAATTATGCATTTACAAACAACTTTAAATTATTTTCAAGAATTGTTAATATAAAAGCAGAAAATAGCAAAGATGATCTTACTTATGGTAAAGCTGCTTTTGTCTATAGCTTTTAATAATTAAAATATACTTTCTCCTAAAAAAGTGTCAGCTTCGCAATTGGCTGGCACTTTATTTCAATTTAGTTTTCTAAAGCTTTGAAAACAAGTTCATTATCTTTTAAAACTTTCATTATTTTTTTTATCTGGCACAAAAACAGATTCTCTAATAATATTACAATATCATCAATAAGCATCTTGTTTTAAAAAGTATTTTTCAAGCAGTAGTGCTAAAACACCATCTGTCATAACATTACAACCAGTTGAAGTGCCAAATACAGGTAAAGCTACAAGAAGTGCAATCATTGGTTCTGTAAAATTAAGCATAGTAGTAAGAGCTGCAATAGATGTTACAATAATACCTCCTGGTATTCCTGGAGCAGCTATTGCTATAAATGAAAGAGATATTATAAAAGGTATCATAGTACTTAAATTTATGTTTTCTCCAAATATTATCATAATAGCCACAGCATAACTAACTATATGAATAATAGAACCAGGCATATGAGTATTTGCACAAAATGGAGTAATAAAATCAGCAATTTCTTTTTTTACACCTAATTTTTTTATTGATTCTATAGTCACAGGCATAGTGGCAGTTGATGAAGCTGTACCAATAGCTGTAAAATATGCTGGAAGCATAGTTTTTATAAGAAAAAAGAAATTTCTTTTTGCTAGAACACTTCCAACCAAAAAATAAAGAAAAATCACAAAAAGTTGCACAATATACGATATGATTATGATTTTTGGAAATTCTAACAATATACTTGATGTACCACTTGAGTATGTAATATTTGCAAAAGCAATTAATACATATAGTGGTAGTAGTGGCACAATAAATTTTGAAAGAAGTTTATATATTATATTTTTTGTTTCAAGTATAATATTTTCAAGTTGTGTGCTTTTGTATTTTAAAGAAACTACCCCTATTCCTATAAAAAAAGAGAGTACAATAGCTGTACTTGCACTAAAAATGGTTGGAAGGTCTATAGAGTATAGTGGTTTTAACATAGATACTTTTTTAAAATTTGCATTATTTACTTCAAAAAGTACATCTTGATAAATAGGACTAATAATAAAAAAACAAAATATTCCTACAAAGATTGTAGCAAGAAGTGCTATGCCTAATATAAAAATTAAAGCTTTTTTTGAATTCATACCAAAACTAATTATGCTAAAAGTAATCAAAAAAAAGATTATTAAAGGAACTAAAAAATTAAGCATTTCCAAAAAAAGAGAATTAAATATAAGTAGTGTTTCAATAAGCAAAGGAATTTTAAGCATTCCTAAAAATATTCCAAATATAACTGACAGTAAAATTTTGCTTAACATTGATAGATTCATATATGAGTTAAATATATTTGCCATATTATAATTGATCTTTTTTCTTTAATTTTTTCATATAAATTCCTTGTGCAATTTTATTATTAAACAATTTATATAAAACTAAATTTTTCTGTTTCTTATATATTTTTAGAACTAAACCTTGCCTTGTTGAGCTTTAACACTCTTTTAAATCAAGGCAAGATTTAAAGGCTATTAATTTGATAAAGCTTCTAAAACAAGCTCATTTACAACTTTTGGATTTGCTTTTGAGTTAGTCTCTTTTAAA
>CAYJFN010000038.1:0-2312 GCA_964369325.1 uncultured Arcobacteraceae bacterium | reverse complement strand
TAAAACAAGCTCATTTACAACTTTTGGATTTGCTTTTGAGTTAGTCTCTTTTAAAACTTGACCAACAAAAAAGCCAAAAAGTTTTTGGTTTCCTGCTTTGAATTTTTCTACATTATCAGGGTTTTTAGAGATTACTTCATTTATAATTTCTAAAATAACCTTAGGATCAGAAATTTGTACTAAGCCTTTGTCTTCTACAATTTTTTGTGGGTTTTCACCACTGTTTAACATCTCTTCGAATACTTGTTTTGCTATTTTTGAAGAGATAGTTTCATCATCAATTAGCTTTGCAAGTTGAGCTATTTGGCTAGGAGTGAATTTTACTTTTTCATTTTGTTTTAACTCTTTTGCAACATCATTTGCAATAATATTTGCTAAAGTTGTAGCACTATTTAACTCTTTTAAACTCTCTTCATAAAATAAAGATAGCTTTTCATCTCTTGCAAGAATATTTGAAATCTCTGCATTTAACTTTAACTCATTTGTATATTTATCAAATAAAGCTTTTTGTGCTTCACTCATTGGCTCTTCTTGCCCTTTAACTTCCTCTTTTTTTACTTTTTGTGAAGTTTGTTTTGGCTTTTGGTTTGTTTGCTCATCTTGCTTTTTGCCCCATGACTCTTTTAGTCCTACAATTTTGTTAAACACAGGAGCTTGCTTTGTATAATCAACAGGGTCTTTGTAAAAATACCCATGTCTTTCAAACTGAAATCTTTCATCTATAGAGTCATTTATAATAGCTGGTTCTAGTAGTGCATTTTTTATAATTAATAGTGAATTTGGATTTAAATCTTCCAATCCTTCTGGTGCTTCGTTTTTATACAGCCTATCATATAGTCTAATCTCTGCACTTATAGCATCTTTTGCACTTACCCATTGAATAGCACTTTTTACTTTAATTCCACTTGTATCACTACCACTTTTTGAATTTGCATAGTAGTTTGCTTTTATCTCAACTACTTCACCATTTTCATCTTTGATAATCTCTTTACACTCAATAATATAACCATGTCTAAGACGTACTGGTTGTGTAGGTGTAAGTCTATAAAAATCTTTTGAAGGAAATTCTTCAAAATCTTCTTTTTCTATATAAATCTCTTTTGAAAAAGGAACAACTCTACTACCCTCTTTTGGTACATCGTGTGGATAATAAGGAGCATCTATATCTTCACTTCCATCATAGTTTTCAATAGTTACTTTTAAAGGATTAAGTACAGCTAACACTCTTGGAACTTTTTTATTTAAATCATCTCTTATACAAAATTCTAATTGTGCCACATCTACAGTTGAGTTTGCTTTTGCAATACCAATTTGCTCACAAAAGTTTAAAATAGATTCAGGAGTATATCCTCTTCTTTTGTACCCTGCAATTGTAGGCATTCTTGGGTCATCCCAGCCTAAAACATAGTTGCCATTTACAAGCTCAAGAAGCTTTCTTTTACTCATAACTGTGTAATTTATTCCAAGTCTTGCAAACTCGTGCTGGTATGGTCGTGGGTTTGTTAGCCCTAAAGTCTCTAAAGTCCAATCATAAATTACTCTATTATTTTCAAACTCCAAAGTACAAATAGAGTGGCTTATGCCTTCTATGTAGTCACTTAAACAGTGTGCAAAGTCATACATAGGGTAAATACACCATTTATCCTCTGTTCTAAAATGATGTGCATGTCTTATTCTATATAAAAGTGGGTCTCTTAGTTTCATATTTGGTGAGCTCATATCTATTTTTGCTCTTAAAACATGTTCACCATTTGCAAACTCACCATTTTTCATTCTTTCAAAAAGCTCAAGGTTTTCTTCTATAGTTCTTGAAGCAAATTCACTTCTTTTTCCTGCAACTTTTACTGTTCCTCTATACTCTTTGATTTGTTCATCTGTTAAACTATCTACATAAGCCTTATCCATTTTAATAAGTTCTACTGCATACTCATAGATTTTGTCAAAATAATCAGAGGTATAGCAAACTTTATTGTTAAAATCAAAGCCAAGCCAAGTTACTGCATCTTTAAGTGCTTCAACATATTTTGTATCTTCTGTTGTCGGATTTGTATCGTCCATTCTTAGGTTACAATACCCTTTATAATCTTTTGCAATTCCAAAGTTTATACAAATAGATTTTGCATGACCAATGTGTGGAAAACCATTTGGTTCAGGTGGAAATCTTGTAACAATTTCTTTGTATTTATTTGCTTTTAAATCATCTTCAACAATAATACGCAAAAAATCTTTATTTTCACTCATAGTTTTTAAACCTCTTAAATAGTTTTGATTAAATAAATTAAAGTGTAGATTTTATCTAAATAGAGCTTATA
>CAYJFN010000037.1:0-11214 GCA_964369325.1 uncultured Arcobacteraceae bacterium | reverse complement strand
ATTCATTTTCTATTCTTCCAACTCTAACACCTGCAACTGATTTATTAATTGGTAAGTTTGAAGTATAAAGTGCTGCAGAAGCTGCATTTAAAGCTAGTGCTTGTATATCTACATCTTTATCAGCACTTAAAACCATTACTGTAATTGTAGTTGGATAAACATATCCCTTTGGAAACAGAGGTCTTAAGCTTCTGTCTATAATTCTTGAAGTTAGTGTTTCAAAATCATTTGGCTTACTCTCTCTTTTGAAAAATCCACCAGGAACTTTTGCCGCAGCATAAGTTTTTTCTAAATATTGAACCGTTAAAGGTGTAAAATCTTCTTCAACTGGATTATCAAACTCACTTACAACTGTTGCTAAAACAACTGCTTTACCAATTTTTGCTAAAACTGAACCATTTGCTTGTTTAGCAACCTTATTAAACTCATAAATTTCCTCTTTTTTGCTTAACTCAAATTCACACACTATTGACATTTTTTATCCTTTAACTATTTCTTGAATTTTTTCAAATGTTATATCTTCTAAATCTTCATAATAAAAATCTATACTGACAAAATGATCTAACTTTTTAACATAATATAAATCATCAGCAATAGACTCTATAATAGGAGCAGATGCAGTTGGTAAAATTGGAACTGCTACTGATACTGATTTAGCTTTTAGATTAATTGCTGTTTTTATACAAGCCATCATCGTTAAACTTGTATTAAGTCCTTCATCTACAAGCAATACATTTTTATTATGAAGATCGGCTAATTTCTCGCCTTTCCTATATTGTTGTATATATTTTAATATTTTATTTTCATAAACATTTTTTGATTTTGCAAAAATATAGTCTATATTAATATTAAAAGCTTTTACTAATTCTTCGTGAATTACAACTTCTTCACTTTCTGTAACAATTGCAATTTCACACTCTTCATTGCTAGGGGCTTCAATTTTATATGAAAACATAAAATCAAAAGAGGCCTTTAAAACCTTTGATAGCTCATAAGCAATAGGAACACCTCCTGCAGATGTTGCTATAACAACCCAATTTTCATATTTCATCGTATCTGATGGTAAAATATCTAAAAGCAACTGCGATGCATCATGCCTATTTTTGAAGTACTTTTTATTAAACGCCATTTTATCCACCAATATTAAATGCTTCTTGGATTCCACCAAGAGGTTTTAGTTCTAATTCTAAATAAAAAACATCTTGGTTTCTTCTTTGAATTCCAGATGTTGTATTCGTTGTTTCTTGTTCTTGTTGAAAACTAATGTTAAATCTCCAACAATCATCATCAATTGTTAAAATAATAGCTTCTCTACTTTTGATATCTTCTTCTAAGTTGTAATTTAATTGATATGTTAACCAATAATCTTTAGAAAATCTTGTTGTAGCAGCAACTGAATATGATTCTAAATCATCTTTACCTGAAAATTGTGTTTTTTTAGATTTATAATGATTTGCATTTATTCCAAACCAATTATAACTTAAGTCAAAACTAGATGATGTTTCAGTTAAAGTTTCATCTTGATGATTGTAGATTATTCTACTATAAAATCTTCCTAGACCATAATTTAAAGTAATTTCATTCTCAAAATCACCTAATTCAGAGTTGATACCATCATTATAAACAATTTTTTGAGAAACTTTATGATTTATAATTTGTCTTAAGTTTTCTCTGTCATATAAAGAGTGGTTAAGGGCAAAAGATAATGACTTATCATCTTCTACTATAGGAAAAGTTGATAATTCGTTAGCTTGTGTATTGACCGAAAATAAGTCGCCATCTTCATGTATAGTATTTGGAATAGAAAGTGTTGAAGATAAATTTAGAGTATGTAAATAGTTTTCATATGGCTTTAATAAATCTGTACCAACTTCTACAATATGTCTGTTTTGTAAAAAAGTTCCATCATTGTAACTTCTAAGTCCTTTTTCATATTCTAAACGAGATAATGCAAATTCTTCTTTTACGGTAACATACAAGAAGTCGTCAAATAAAGAAAATCCATATTGTATTGGTAAATTTAGATTATATTCTTGTACATTTAAACCAGTTTGTCTTGAATAGTTTGTATACTGTAAATCTGTAGAATATAAAAGATTATCAAAAATAAATGGTTTTGTAAATTGGTGTAATTGAACTTGCGGTAACTGCTGTATAGTTGTGTCATTGCTTTCTAAAGATGTATCTAAATAATATCTTAAATATGTACCAAAATAATATTCCGGAGTACTATAAAAATAATTCAATATTGATTCAACTGTTCTAGTATCATTTTCTCCAAAGCGAGAATCATATACTTCAGAATAATCAACATCGTTAAGCCAATTTGCATTTAAAAATAGACCATCTTGATGATTCTCTTTTTTTGCAAAAAGTTTTGTTCTTCTATAGTCAACAGTAAATCCGTAGTGCTTGTTGTTTCTTAAATTATTTTCATCTGCATAATCATTATTTTCTGCAAAAATACCACTCTCTACTTTTAACATAGAGTATTTAGAATCAGCATATCTAAAATAGCTTACTAGCCCTACCCCTCGACTTGTTCTAATTTCTGGAACTAGTTCAATGTCATAATTGTGTGAAGGAGCTATAAATATTGGTTGAGAATACAAAAAACCTTCATCTTTAGATTGCCCTAAAGTAGGATAAAGCAATCCAGTTCGTCTGTTTGTATTTGTTGAAAAACCAAAATAAGGTGTGTAAAATACTGGAATATTTTTTATGTATAGTCTTGTATTAAACATATCTAACCATTGGTCTTCAACATCATAGTTTGCTTCAGAAAACTGAATACTCCAAAAAGGATCTTCACAATTACAGCTTGAAACTATTGCTCTATCAAGAATAACTTCATTTTCACTTTTAGTTGTTGAATCTGTATCAATCCAAAGATTTGTTGGTTTTTCAACCAAAAAAGATGGTTTTTGAATAATAGATTCATCATCCATATCTACAAATGCATAATCACTTTGTAGTTGAAGTTGATTGTCTTTTAGTATTGTCACATCATCAAAAAGCTCAAATGTATTTTCAGCTTTATTGTATATAACCTTATTTGCAGTCATATAGTATGTTTTAGAAAAAATAACAACATCATCATTTGCTATTATAACATCATCTTTTGTGTCTAAATTTATAGCGTTTATTTGATATTTTTCTTGAGCATTAAGACTAACAAGTGCTAATGATGTAAAAAATATTTTTTTAAGCATTGACTACCAACGTTTTTGCAACTTTATCTTGTAAAGTTTGTTTTCCATCATTGAAAAATGCAAAAATAAAACCGATATAAAAAAACATTTCACTAATTACTCTAAAGAATGCTCTAATTAAAGAAGAAAACAGTGTGATTCTTCCAAAATGATTATAATCAATAATTCTAATTTTTGCAATAATTTTACCTATGGTTGCACCATAGTACCAGACAAAAAAACCTTGATATGCTACTTTTATAAACAAAATTTGCATAAAGGCTTCATTCATAATTGCAAGCATTGTAATCATATCACCTGCTTGTTCTAAAGTGTTCCAATATAAAGCAATAAATAGTAAAGTTATTAATAGGTCATCAATAACAAACGCTTTTATTCTAGAAGAAATCGTTGCTAATTCAAGGTTTTTATTTTCTGCATTACTATATTGTTGCATATGTTATTGTTCTCTTATATTAATGCTTGATAAGCTATATCTGATCGACATTTTTTCCCATCAAAGTGAATATGTTTTTCAAGTTCATAAGCTCTATTTCTAGCTTCTTTAATGCTATTTCCTGTTCCAACACAAACCAATACTCTTCCACCTGTTGCCATTAGTTTGTCATCTTTGAAATCAACACCTGCATAAGATATGTGAGTATTATTTAAAATTTCTTCATTAATAATTTTATCAATAGTAATTTCTGCAGGAGTACTACTTGAATATGGATAGTTTTCACTTGCAACAACAACACCAACTGCAAATTCATTTTTAATTTGAATATTTAAAGAGTTTAAATCCTTTGTTGCTCCTTTATAAAAAAGTTCAGAAACGGGAGTTTGAAGTAATGGCATTAAAATTTCACATTCAGGATCACCAAATCTAACATTATATTCTAAAATAATTGGCTCACCTTTTACAACCATAACACCGATAAATAAAACACCTTCAAAGGGTGCTCCTTCATTTCTCATTCCTTCTAATGTTGGTTTGATTACTCTTTGTTCAATTTTTTTATAAATATCATCATTTACTAAAGGAGTTGGTGCATATGCACCCATTCCACCTGTATTTGGTCCAGTGTCTCCATCACCTACTCTTTTATGATCTTGAGCTGCAGGTAATACTTTGTAATTTTCACCATCACAAATAGCAAAAACCGATAGCTCATATCCATCTAAAAATTCTTCAATTACTACATTGTTTCCAGCTTCACCAAAAGATTCACCGCTTAACATGTCTGTTACAGCATCTTTTGCTTCTTGTTTTGTTTGAGCAATAATAACGCCCTTTCCTGCACATAACCCATCTGCTTTTACAACAATTGGTGTATTCATTGTTTCAATAAATTCAAAAGCTTTTTCTTTGTTGTTTGTTTCCAAAAATGCAGCTGTTGGAATATTGTATTTTTTAAGAATATTTTTCATATAAACTTTTGAACCTTCAAGTTTAGCTGCCGCTGCACTTGGTCCAAAAATAGTCAAATTATGTTGTTTAAAAATATTAACTACACCATCAACTAATGGAGCTTCTGGTCCTACAATGGTTAAGTCAATTTTATTATTTTTTGCCCAAATGGCAAGTTCATTATAATCTTTAATATTTATATTTTCCCCAAGATTTGAGGTTGCGCCATTACCTGGCATAAAAAATAAATTGTGTTCGTTTTCTTTTTTAATAGCTAAACCAATAGAATACTCTCTACCGCCACTACCAAGTATTAAAATGTTCATCTTTCCTCCAAAAATCTATAACAAATACCCAAGTGCACGTTAACCATTAATACGGCCCTAAAAGCCAAGAATAGCAGTAAGAGCTAATTTTTAGGAGCTTCTAAAATAAGAGCTACACACCAACTAGCTACAATTACCAGCAAAAATACAGTATCGGACCCTCAACAATGGAAATCCCGCTACACCTAGATATTATAGGATTTTATCTAATTATCTTTAAATAGAAGATTAAATTTACTTATTTGATTTTGCATTGCAATTTTTTTGCCAAATTTATACATTCTTGAATTGATGTTTTTTCACAAATATAGCTATCTATATTATTAGGAAGATAGTTTGCAGTTGTTTTTCCTATAGAAATTGCTTTGAAGCTATTATCCCAAAGAAATTGCTTAAAAAAATATTTTACAGTAGAAGGCGAGGAAAATATAATTATTGAATTTTTAGGTAGCGAAGTAGTTTTTATTTCATTGCAAATTGTTTCATAAACTGCAATATCATGAATATTTATATTTTTATCTTGCAATATATTAACCAAATTAGATACAACTTTTTTTGCTCTTAAAAAAAGTACTTTTTTATTTTTTAAATAAGGCACTAATTCTAAAGCAAATTCATTTCCATGTCCATTTTCTCCTTCAAACTCAATGATACCACCTAATTTCTTTATAATATCTGCGGTTTTTGAAGTAATTGCATAAGATGGAATTTTTTTCCAATCTTTGCAAAATGAGTCAATAGCATAAATGGCATTTTTAGATGTAAAAATAAGAGCATCATAACTTTTTATATCAATTTCTTTTGGTAAATACTGAATTTTTAATAAGGGAATATTTTTTATTCCATCAAATTTCATATTGTTTAGTAAATAAATATTACTCATAATTGACTCTTAGTATTTTAATATAATTTCCTCTTCATCTTCTCTTTGTCCCTTTTTTCTTGCAACTAGATGAATAGGTGTTCCTTCAAAATTTATATTATCTCTTAAATAATTCATTAAATATCTTTTATAACTAAAATGTAAAAGATTTGGTTTATTCATTATTAATGCTATTCTAGGTGGTTTTGTTTCAAATTGAGTTGCATAATAAATACGTAAATATGCACCATTTGGGCTTGGTAATGAGTGTCTAATAACAGCTTCTTCTATGGCTTTATTTAATATTGATGTTGAAATTCTCTGTGAATAGTTTTCATTTATTTCAATAATCTTATCTTTAAGTCTATCAATGCTTCTTCCAGTTTTAGCAGAAACAGCAATAATTGGAGCAAAAAATAAAAATCTAAATCTTCTTCTTACTTCCTCTTCAAGTTTTTTGAAAGTATCAATATTTTCATCCCACTTATTTAAAACAATGATTGTTCCTAATCCAAATTTATCAACCAATCCAGAGATTTTTTCATCTAAATCTGAAAATGGCTTACTTGCATCTAGTACAAGAAGTGCTAAATTTGCTTTTTGAAGCATATCTTCAGTTCTCATCAAGGCATATTTTTCAATCCCTTCAATACTTCCTCTTCTTCTTAAACCAGCAGTGTCAACAAATGTAATAGTTTTTTCTTTATATTCAAAAGATTCATCAACTGGGTCAATCGTTGTTCCTGCAATTGGAGATACTACTGAACGTTCTTCTCCTATTAAAGCATTTAAAATAGAGCTTTTCCCAACATTTACTTTTCCAATAATTGCTACTTTAATCTGATTATCATCAACTTCGACTTCTTCTTGAATATCTTCAATTATTTCAAAGTTTTCATCTTCATTAAAATTATCTTCAAGCTTATCATCTTCTAATTCTTCTTTTTCATTAATTTCAGCTACTGGTTCAATCCCCTCTTTATAAGGTAGTTTGTCATAAATCCAATCAAATAAAGCTTTTGTTCCTCTATTATGGGATACAGAAATTCCCATTAAGTTTTCTTCATCTATACCAAATTCATAAAAAGACCAAAGTCTTTCCAGTTCTTTATCGTTATCAATTTTATTTACAACAAGGGCAAGTTCTTTTCCTAGGTCTTGTAATTCATAAAAAAGTTCTTTGTCTTTATCGTCTGGTATACATTTACCATCAACCATAAATAGTACTATATCTGCTTCTTTTGCAGTTTGAATAGCTTTTCTTTTTACATTTGAAAAAATGGCATCATTTGTTTCATCAATTCCACCAGTATCAAGCATTAAAGCTTCTTTATCAAATATTTCAACTATATGTTTTCTTACATCTCTTGTTGTTCCTGCTAAGTCACTTACAATTGCAATTCTTTTTTTAGCAATTCTATTAAACAAAGAGCTTTTACCAACATTTGGTTGCCCAATTAATGCAATTTTTTTCATTTTTTTTCCTATATAAAATCGTTTATGATTATTTCATAAATGAAAAAAGGTATTAGCATAAGCTAATACCTTTTAAGATATCGAGTTTATTATATCCTAATATAACCCAAATTTTCCTTGAGTATTTGTTTTGTATAAAACTCTCATATTGTCATCTTTGTCATAAAATACTTTAAATACAGCTTCGCTCTCTTTAAGTTCATTTAATGCTTCTTCGATATCAATTGGCTTATATGAAGTTAATCTAACAGGAATAATTTCATTATCCAATCTATCTAATTCATTTGCAATTTCATCTTCTGCAATAGAAGCTTCAACTTCAGTAAGTTTTGTTGCTTTATGCCCAGAAACCTTGTCATGATGTCTTCTTAAAACCTTTGACACTCTATCAACCGCTATATCAATAGCTGCATACAAATCTCTATCTTTTTGTTTTACAACAATCGTATCTAAATGTGCAACATTTAAAGTAAATTCAAAAACAAATTGAGGTTTTGTATTTTTCTCCTCTTTTGAAATAATTGAATTAACAGAGATAATATCTAAGTTATATTTTTTGAAAATTTCAACTGAGCTATTTATATACTCTTTAATTGGATCTGTTAATTCTATGTGTCTGCCTACAATACTTGTATTCATAACAACCTCCTTGATATTTAATTACTTAATTGTAACACTTTTATATTAAAGTTATATTAAAATTTCTCTATTTCCTTTTATATTTGCTTCAGATAAAACACCAGTTTTTTCAAGCTGTTCAACTATTGTTGCAGCTCTATTGTAACCAATTCTTAATTTTCTTTGTAAATAGCTAATTGAGCTTTTTTGATCCATTATAACAATTTGTTTCGCTTCTTCATAAAGCTCATCTAATTCACCCATATTATCTTCACTGAATTCACCTTTTGAAAGGCCTACATCTTTTTGTTTGATAAACTGCATGTCATATTGAACTTCTCTTTGCTCTTTTAAAAAGTCTGCAACTTTTTCAATCTCGATTTCCGTACTCCATGGTGCATGAATACGGACAAGTCCAGACATACCAGGAGGAGTAAACAGCATATCCCCTCTTCCTAAAAGAGACTCTGCTCCAAGTGAGTCTAAGATAATTTTAGAATCAACTTTTTGTCCTACTTTGTATGATATTCTACTTGGTAAATTTGCTTTAATTAACCCTGTTACTACATCCACACTTGGTCTTTGAGTTGCTACAATTAAGTGAATACCACTTGCTCTTGCCATTTGCGCAAGTCTTGCAATTGAAAGTTCTACTTCTTTTCCACTTGTCATCATCAAATCAGCTAATTCATCAATAATTACAACAATATATGGAAATGGATCATAACCATCTTTTTGTGCTTTTTCGTTATAGTTTTCAATATTTTTTGTTTTTGTTTGTGACATTAAAGTATATCGTCTTTCCATCTCTAAAACCATATTAGATAGTGCATTAATTGCTTCATTTGGTCTTGTAATAACAGGAGTTAATAAATGTGGAATATCATTGTAAATTGAAAACTCTAGCATTTTAGGATCAATCATAATTAATCTAAGTGTATCTGGAGAATTTTTATATAACAAAGATAAAATCATACAATTAAGTCCTACAGATTTTCCACTTCCTGTAGTTCCTGCAATAAGCAAATGTGGCAATTTCTTCAAATCAGTAATAAATGGTTTTCCTACAATATCTTTTCCTAAAATCATAGTTAAAGGCGATTTTGAGTTTTGGAAAATTTCACTATCAAGCAACTCTTTTAAATATATTATTTGAGAATCTTCATTAGGAACTTCAATTCCTACTACATCTTTTCCAGGAATTGGAGCTTGAATTCTTATTGTTTGAGCTTTTAAAGCCATTGCCAAATCATCTTGTAAGTTTAGTATTTTTGATACTTTTACATTAGGAGCTGGCTTAAATTCAAAAGTTGTAACAATAGGTCCTGTGTAAGTTCTAACAACATCACCTTCAATCTTAAACATCATAAGTTTTTCAAGTAAATCAGCAATTTTTTTATCTATAAAAGCTTCATTTACTTTTGTTTTTTTCTCTTTAGGAGCTTCTTGAAAAAAATTAGAACTTGGAAGTTGAAAATCTTTAGGTTTTTCATTTTTTCCTAATTCAATTTCATCTAAAAGCTTTTTGTTCTCTTCTAACTCATCCACTATTAGCGCATGTGAAGTTTCTGTTTGCAAAATAGTAGCTTCTTCAACAATTTCAGTTTCATTAATTTTATCTAAAGAACTATCAATTTTATTATCAGTAAGAGTAAGTAAATTTTCAATTTTTTCATTTTCAATTGTTATTTCTGCTGTATCACCTATTTCTTTTATGCAAATCTTTTCTTCTTTTTTTATTTGATTGGATTTGTTATTTTTAAAAATTTTAAGCTCTTTTTTTAAAACATTTTTTTCTTTTTTTTCATTAAAAATAAAAAGAGATTTTATATCTTGAACTAATTTTTCTTTTTTGTTTTCAAAAAATATAATTAAGAAAATAAAAACACCAATCATTGTAAAAATCCATAGACCAGCGTTTCCTATGAATGGCGCCAAAAATGAAACTATTTCATTTCCAATTAGTCCAGCCTTTTGATTTTTTAGAATAAGTGCTTGGAAAATGGTGAGTGAAAATATAAGTGTAAATAGTGTCAATATTCTTAATGATATATCTAAACTGTCAATTTTTTCAAAATTTATTTTATATAAAAAATATATAAAAATAAAAAGATAGATATATGCTACATATCCAAAAAAATTATGTGAAAATTGTGAAAACACAAATCCAATTTGCCCTACTGTTGCTTTATCTAAAACAAAAATAGAGAATTGCAAGTATAAAATTATACAAAAACCTATTAATGATAAAATTCTTTTCAAAAAATTCCTTTAGTTTAATAGCTTTGCTATTTTACCTTGTAATTTCAGCCAAACCCTATGTTCCATTAGGGGGAAACCTGCCCAAGATTTTTTCGGTTCAGTAATGGTCTTTGTAACTCCACCACGTGCTGCTATTGTAGAAAATGCAGCAACCTCTAAGTGACCTGCTGTTCCACTTTGTCCACCCATAACAACATATTCATGTAATGTAGTAGAACCTGATAATCCAACTTGCGCTACTAAAATTGAACCATCTTTTATTATACAATTATGTGCAATATGAACTAGATTGTCAATTCTGACACCATTTCCAATATAAGTAGATTTAAATACTGCTCTGTCTATTGTTGTATTTGATCCAATTTCTACATCATTTTTAATAACAACATTGCCATTATGATATATTTTGATGTATTTACCATCTTTGGTATTGGCAAATCCAAAGCCATCAGACCCTATAACTGAACCAGCATGAATTATACATTTGTTTCCAATAGTACAATCTGCATAAATAGAAACATTTGGATATATAATTGTATCATCTCCAATTGTAACATTGTCTGCAATATATGCCCCGTGCATAATCGTACAATTTTTGCCAACAATAGAGTTTTTTCCTAAATAAACATTACACATTATAATGCTATTTTCACCTATTACTGGTTCGTTTCCATCTTTACTTATAAGCTCTTTTTTAAACAGTTTTGTTGTATGCGCTAGCATTAAATAAGGTTCGCTTGTAATTATTGCAACTGTATTTTGAGGAACTAATGAAACAAAATCTTCTTTAACAAATACTGCAGCTGCTTTTGTTTTTTTTAAATCTTCTAAATATTTTGGATTTTCTAAAAAAGTTGCTTCATTCTCGTTTGCATCTACAAGTGTGTTTAATCCATATATGTTTATATTTTTATCAATCTTTAAGTCTATTTTTAAATAATCAATTATTTCTTGTAATTTCAAATTTTCCTCCCTTAAAAAAACCTCTTAATTATTAAGAGGCTTAGTTTATTTATTTTATCTTTCCATAGCAACAACACCACTTCTTACTATTTCAAGTGGGTTGAA
>CAYJFN010000036.1:0-11264 GCA_964369325.1 uncultured Arcobacteraceae bacterium | reverse complement strand
ATTTTGTCTAAAAACATTTTATCCTCTCTTTATACTAGTTTATATTTTTTTATTTTTTACAACGTCTTTTGTTATTTTGATTGTTTTTTGCTTGTATTCTGGCAGATTATACATTATATCAAGCATAATATCTTCTAAAATAGATCGCAAACCTCTAGCTCCTGTTTTTCTCTCAAGTGCAAGTTTTGCTATTTCTTTAAGCGCAGGTTTATCAAACACTAGCTCTACATCATCCATTTTAAAAAGTTTTTGGTACTGTTTTGTAAGTGCATTTTTTGGTTCGCTTAAAATATGAACCATATCATCTTCAGTGATTTCATTTAATGTTGCAACCATATGAAGCCTTCCAATTAATTCAGGAATTAGTCCGTATTTTACTAAATCATCAGGTTCTACAAGTTCTAAAACATTCTCTTCTTCTTGCTTGCCTTTTTTTGCTTGACCAAATCCTAAAACATTTCCGCCTTGTCTTTTTTGAATAATCTCTTTAAGTCCATCAAAAGCACCTCCACAAATAAACAAAATATTTGTAGTATCAACTTGAATTGCATCTTGACCAGGATGTTTTCTTCCACCTTTTGGAGGAACATTTACAACACTTCCTTCAATGATTTTAAGCATTGCTTGTTGCACTCCTTCACCAGAAACATCTCTTGTAATAGATCTATTTTCACTCATTCTTGAAACTTTATCTATTTCATCAATGAAAATAATCCCTTGTTCTGCTTTTTTAACATCACCATTTGCAGCTTGAAGCAGTCTTGTTACAACATTTTCAACATCATCACCAACATACCCAGCTTCTGTTAAACTTGTAGCATCTGCGATTGCTAAAGGCACATCTAGATATTTTGCAATAGTTTGAGCAAGTAGTGTTTTACCACTTCCTGTTGGACCTATTAATAAAACATTTGATTTATTAATCTCTGTTGTATCTTCAATAGCACTATGTGCTACTTTTGAAATTCTTTTATAATGATTATAAACTGCAACACTTAAAACTTTTTTAGCATGATTTTGACCAATTACATATTGATCAAGTATTGCTTTTAATTCACTTGGCTTTAAAATTGGCTTTGCTAAATCACCAGACTCTTCTTCTTGTTTAGTTTGCTCTGGAAGATTGTTTTGCATAATATCATAAGCAGTTGTTACACAAGCCTTGCAAATACTAGCATTGTCTCCAGAAATAATAGGATTTTCTTTGCTATCAACTGCTCCACAAAAATCACAAGTTAATCTTTCCATAAATTATATATTCTCCGTTTTTACTTTTCTAGTAAAGGGTATCCCTCTTTTTGTGTCAATTATAAATTGAACAAATTCTTTTATATTTGCATTTGTATCTGTTTTTAAAATTTCATTTGCAACTTCAGAAATTGGCTTACCACTTTCAAAAACCTGCTTATATGCTTTTCTTATTGCATCAATATCTGCTCTATTTTCAAATCTTCTTCTTAATCCATTAAGATTTAAGCCTTTTAATACTGCTCTATTTCCTTCTGCTAAACAAAACGGAGGTATATCTTGAGTTAAAACAGAACCACCAGCAATCATAGCATGGCTTCCTATTTTACAAAATTGATGAACTGGAGTTAAACCACCAATTACAACATAATCACCTATTTCAACATGCCCTGCTAAAGTTGCAACATTTGCAAACACACAGTTATTTCCAATAATAACATCATGTGCAACATGAACATACCCCATGAATAAATTATTATCACCAATTTTGGTAATACTTCCACCACCAACTGTTCCTGGATTAAATAGCGTGAACTCTCTTATTTTATTATTATCACCAATAATTAGTTCAACATCTTCACCACCAAATTTTAAATCTTGCGGAATTGTTCCAAGTGCAGCATGAGAAAATATTTGATTGTTTTTTCCAATAGTCGTTTTACCTTCAATTACTGTATGAGAACCAATAGTTGTTCCTTCACCAATCTTAACTTGACTACCAATAATTGTATAAGCCCCAATAGTTACATTTTCACCTATTATTGCACCATCTTCTATAATAGCTGTCTTATGAATGTTATTCATAATTATTTATCCACAACCATAGCTTTTAGTTCTGCTTCAGCAACAAGCTTTTCATCTACATAAGCTTTCGCTTCTAAAGCAATTAGTGTTCCTCGTAATTTAGCAACTTCAACTTTATAAACAAGTTGATCCCCTGGTTTTACAGGGCTTCTAAATTTTGCTTTATCAATACTCATAAAATATATTACTTTGCTTTTTAACTCTTCGTTTGATAAATCATTGCTTTTAAGTGCTAGTACTCCACCTGCTTGCGCCATACCTTCTAAAATAAGCACTCCTGGATATATTGGATGCCCTGGAAAATGTCCCATAAAAGCTGGTTCACTTATTGAGATATTTTTATAGCCTACAATACTTTTACCTTTTTCCATCTCAGTGATTCTATCAACTAGTAAAAAAGGGTATCTATGTGGAAGAATTTCTTGAATTTCCATTATGTCTAACATGAATTGTCCTGTATTTGATTAAAGTTTAAATTTTGGGATATTCTAGCTAAAAGAATATTAGTTTTCAATCATCTTTGATTAGTTTTAGTAATTTAATTTCAAGTTTTTAGTATTGCCAACTAAAAACTTGAATTATACTTTAAATGTAGCTAGTCCATTTGTATTTTCTTGTTTGTTTTAATTTATAATAGCTTTTACAAGAAGGTAACAAAATTAAAATAGTAAAAGGAACTGTTAAAAACAATGACCAAGCAGGTAATGCAAATCCTGCAGGAACTCCTCCAAACGAAGCATACATATCTATAGCGTATCCACTATATGCAACGCAAATTAAAACAATAGTGTGTAAAACATAAAGATGTAAAATATAAAATAACATTGGGGCTTTTCCTAATGCCATTAAAACATTTGAATCTTTAAAGTGTTTGTTTTCTGTAATTGCTAAAATAGCAATAGAAATACTTAAATAAAGTAGTACAAAGTTTAATGATAGAGGGTATTTTGTAAGATTAAATATTGATTTTATAAAATATTCGCTTTCATATGGTTTTGAATCACCATATCCTATGATAAGTCTAGTAAAGATAAATAAAATAAACATTACTAAAGACATAGTTAAAAGCTTTCTTTTTCTTTTGCTGCTTTGAACTTGCGTAAACCAAGTGGACATCCAATATCCAAGTGCCATAACCGCAATAACAGGTAAAACAGGATATGTAGTTCTAACCATTAAATCTTCTACAATAGGAAGTCTATTCATTTGAAGTAAAAAACTCCAAACATAATGAACAACACTATTTTCTTCAAATCTGACATCATCAACTAGGTTGTGAAGAGCTAAGATTGTAACACTTACTCCAAAAATATTCCATCTGTTTAAATGTATTAAAATAGCCATAGCCATCATTCCAATTCCAATTGCCCAAATAACTTGAAGAAAATATATTCCAAAAAACGGGTTAAAACTCCAACCCCAATTAACAATTGTAAGCTCTAAAATACATAAAACAAAACCTCTTGTGAACAAAAACCAAGAGAGTTCTTTTTTGTCTTTTTTTGCACCTGAAATACCAATAGAAATACCAGCTAATAAAATAAAAGTAGGAGCACAAAGATGAGAAAAAATTCTTAATACAAAAAGCCAAGTAGGCGTTTCAGAAATTATCATTGGATCTTTTAAAGATATACCTGTAGTATGTATTGCATGGTCAATACACATAAGAAACATTACTAAACCTCGTAGTAAGTCAATATTGTCAAATCGTTTCATTATTTCTCTTTATAAAATTTTGATGAACTATGTTTTGGTAATTTTGCAACTAAGTCGCAAAATGATAGTAAAGAGCAACTTTTGGTTTACTTAAATATTTGCAACTTTGTTGCAAATATTATTTGTTTTGGACAATATTTGCAACTATTTGAGAGCTTCCATGTTGTAAATATTCTCTTAATATTTTTGAATTATTTAAGAAATTTGTTTTATCCATATTGTAGTACTCTTCAAGAAGATTTTTAACAGTAACATCTTCTTGTAAAAACTCTTTATGAATAGCCTCTTTTTGCATTTTTTCAAAAAAGATATTTGCAAGCCCAATATAAGGAAGCTTCATAAGTTTTCTTCCAATAAAATAGTCGATTTTTTTTGCAATATAACATAAGCAAAATGGAGTGCCAATTATTGCTGCTTCTAAAGTTGCAGTACCACTACAAACAAAAGCAAAATCTGCATCTTCTAAACTTTTGTGAGTATCTCTTGAAATCTCAAAAGAAGAAATATCTCCGTAAGTTGCTTTAATATACTCATCATCAAACTTAGGGGGAATCACTAAAATAGGAGTTTTGTCTTTAATCTTTGAAGCTACTTCTTTGTATATTGGCATCAAATTTGTAATTTCTGTTTTCCTGCTACCAGGCATAAAAACAATTTTTCCACTTTGTTCAAGAGTTTGTTTGAAAGTGGAAATCTCATCTAATAAGGGGTGCCCTACGTACTTGATTTTTTCTTTTTTTGTGTAAAAATCTTTTTCAAATGGTAAAATTGAACACAAAGTATCGCAATATGTTTCTATTTTTGGAATTCTTCCTTTTTTCCATGCCCAAGCTTGTGGAAGAATATAGTAAATAATCTCTTTTTGTGGGTAAAGTTTTTTTATTTTTTTTGCAAGGGGAAGATTAAATCCAGAAGCATCTAAGAGTAAAACTTTATCAGCATCTTTGGCTAAGGTAGCCATTTGCTTATTAAGTTTTAAGAAAAATGGTAACTTGGTTAAAGCATCAACAAAACCCATAACTGCTAAAGAAGTTAAATCATAAGTTGGCTTTCCTAAACTTTTATCAAAAATTCCAATGAACTCAATATCTTCGCTTAGATGTTTTTTAAGCTCCTTTAGATGAATATTTGATGAAGCTTCCATCGCGCAAACAAGTAGTTTCATTGATTTTCCTTTATTATAATTGTCTCTTTTGTATCTTCATACACTTTTGCATTTAGATTAATTGTATATTGAGCATTTAAATCAACCTTATCTAAAACAACAATGCAACTTAAATCATACGTGGTTACTAAATTACCTCTTAATTTAATCTCTTTTTCAAAACTAAAGCCATTATTCAGTAACTCTTTTACATTTTTATAGTTTGAATTGCAAAGTTCATTTAATTTGCATAATTCTAAAATTTTTATTTCATCTTTATTTAAATAGTACAATTCTTTAGTTGAAACAACTATTTTAGAACTGCTTTTACCTTTGTTTAAAGTAGAATAGCAAAGAAAATATGAAGGAATCACACTTTTATTTGCCTCTACTAAACCTTGAAGCAACCTATAATTTAAAAACCTAGTTTTTACAACTTCATAAGCAATTTTTGCCTTTTCTAGCTCATCTCTTTTTTTATATAATTCATATCTTGCTTCTATACTATTAGGAAGGATTTGTCTGCTAAGTGGTAAAAACATCTCATCTGTAAGCTTGTTTTGTTGTATTCTTTGAGCATTTAAAGCATACAAGCAACCACAATAATTTTGTCTATAAAGGTGGTTTTGTTTTACTGCAAGTGATTGAAGTTGAACTCCATTTCCACTTCTATAATCTTTGAAAACAAACTCCAAGTTCTCTTTTTTTGCAAGTTCGTTTCCAATAATTTGAAGCTTCTCTTGTGATTTTTTAGGAGAGATTAAAAGTGTTGTTGTAAATGAAGTTTGATTTAACTCTTTTGCTAGTTTTACCGTTTTTAAAAGTCTATTATCAAAGCAAACTGTACATCTATGTCCTGTTTCAGGTTCTTGCTCTAGACCTTTTGTAAATCTAAGCCAACTAGATAAATCATACTCTCCTTCTATAAGTCTTATGTTTAGTTTTTCACAAGAGTATTTTACATCTAAAAGTCTTAGTGCATATTCATTATATGGATGAATATTAGGGTTGTAAAAGTATCCTATTAACTCTTCATTTGGAAAATCTTGTCTTAATTTTTCTAAAAAGTAGTGACTATCAACAGAACAACAAATATGAATTAGCAAAACAACTCCTATAAATTTAGTGCAATTATAGTAGAATTTTGCGAAAATATAAATGAAAAGGGTATTTTATAAAAACATTTATACAACTAATTTTTGTAGCAGTTTTTCTTACATCTTGTGCAATAAAAGAACCAACAATTTCACAAAGTGCAACTATTTTAATTAAAACTCCTAAAATGAAGTTTTATGATAAAGGGTTTATAAAAAAGTTTCCAACTCACACACAAGTATCAATTTTTTCTGCAGGCGTTGCTGTTCTAGAACTTAAAATATATGAAAATCAAATTTGTAAAGACACATTTGCTTGTCAAGATTTAAAAAGCTTCAACAAAGAGTTTTTAAATGGCTCTTACAATGAAGATTTTTTAAAAACACTTTTTGAAAAAGATGATAAAATAATCAACTTTCAAGACAAAAAAAACAATATTTTGATAAAAATCACAAAAGATTAAATTTATGAAAAAAACTCTAAAAATCTTATCACTTTTTATTTTCCTAATTTTAGTTTTGATTGGATATGATACTTATCAAACAATAGGACAATCGCCAACAAAAGAGCGGTTAAAAAGCTTTGAAAAGCTACCATATTTTCAAAATGAAGAATTCCAAAGCTTAAAACCAATTACATATGAGCCTGAAAAAGTAAGAAATGGACCAGCTGGATTTGCTAGATTTTTTACAAAATCAAAATTTGCTCCAAATCACTCTTTACCAAAAGTAATGCTGACAAAAGACTCTTTTCCTAAAATTCCTAAAGAATTTTCTCTTTTTTGGCTAGGTCACTCATCTGCAATTATGGAATTAAACCAAAAAAGAATTATTTTTGACCCAGTTTTAGGAAATGCAGCTCCACTTTTTTTTGCAGTTCCTAGATTTGATGTTGCTCCCATAAAAAGAGATGATTTACCCGAAATTGATTATGTAGTAATAACTCACAACCATTATGACCACTTAGAAAAACAAACTATTCAAAAAATAAATACTAAGCACTTTATAGTGCCATTAGGTGTAAAACAAGCTTTAATTGGCTGGGGAATAGAAGAGAGTAAAATCACAGAACTTGGTTGGAAAGAAGAGTTTGTAGATGGTGATTTTAAATTTATTGCAAGAGAAGGAGTGCATTATTCAGGAAGAAGCTCTTGGGATAAAAACAAAACTTTATGGAACTCTTATGTGATTTTGTCAAAAAATAAAAAGATTTTTTGGGGAGGGGATACTGGATATGGTGACCACTTTAAAAAAATTGGGCAAGAGTATGGCAAGTTTGATTTTGCAGCACTTGAAATAGATGGCTGGAATCCTGCTTGGAGGAATACTCATCTTTTTCCAAATGAAATAATTCAAGCAATGAAAGATTTAAATTCAAAAATTTTATTACCAATTCATTGGGGTGTTTTCGATTTGGCACTTCATCCTTGGCATGAGTCTATTGATATGGTTTTAGAAGAAGCAAAGAATACAAATATAGATGTAAAAACTCCTAAAATGGGTCAAAAAATAGATTTATCAACACAAACTTCTATTTGGTGGAAGTAAGCAATTAATTATTATATAAAGGATATTTATGAAATTTGTAGGTGCTCATGTAAGTGCAAGTGGAGGAGTTTATAATGCCCCAAAAAATGCGAGTTTAATAGGAGCAAAAGCTTTTGCACTTTTTACAAAAAATCAAAGGCAATGGGTAGCAAAACCACTAGATACTCAAACAATAGATAAGTGGTTTTTTGAATTAGAAAAAAGTAAAATTGAAGTTAAACATATTTTACCGCACGATAGTTATTTAATAAACTTAGGGCACCCAGAAAATGAAGCTAGGCAAAAATCTTTAGATAGTTTTATAGAAGAAGTCAAAAGATGTGAGATTTTAGGACTTGATAGACTTAACTTTCATCCTGGTAGCCATTTAAGAAAGATTAGTGAAGAAGAGTGTTTGAATAATATTGCAAACTCTTTAAACAAAACTTTAGAAGTTACAAAAGGTGTTAAGTTAGTTATTGAAAACACAGCAGGTCAAGGAAGTAATTTAGGGTATAAGTTTGAACACTTAGCTTATATTATAGACAAAGTTGAAGATAAATCAAGAGTTGGTGTTTGTATTGATACTTGTCATATGTTTACAGCTGGCTATGATATAAGAACAAAAGAGGCTTATGACAAAACTTGGAATGAGTTTGATAAAATTATTGGCAGACAGTATTTAATGGGAATGCATTTAAATGATTCAAAACCAGATTTAGGAGCAAAAGTAGATAGACACGACAGTCTTGGAATTGGTAAAATTGGATGGGATGCTTTTTCTTATATTATGAATGATGAAAGAATGAATGATATTCCACTAATTTTAGAAACCATCAATGAAGAGATTTGGAAAGAAGAGATTGAAAGTTTATATAAGTTGGTGAAATAAATTAACTAAAATTATGATAAGATTAAAGTTATTGAAGGAGATTTATGAAAAAGTCTGTTTTATATTTAACTTTTTTACTATTAGCCTTACCAAATCTTTTGCAAGCAAATCAGTTTGACATTGCCATGTTAGAGTACAAACAAGGGCATTTTGATGTTGCTTTAAATTTGTTTGACAATTCTTGCAAAGATGGGAATAAAAAAGGGTGTTACAACCTTGCAGTTATGTATAAATATGGTCAAGGCGTACAAAAAAATAGACATAAATCAAAAGAGTATTTTTCACTAGCTTGTAAGGGGCATTTACGAAACTGTAACTTCAATAACCTAAAAAACAAGGGCTAATCCTTTATTTATACAATTTATCTTAAAGAGATGTTATGCAAATAGCCACAACACTTATTCCTATATTTTTATTAATTTCAATGGGGTATATTTTTAAACGATTTAGTTTTCCCTCTTTAGATTTTTGGCCAATGATGGATAAGTTTACTTATTATATTTTATTCCCTTCACTTCTTGTTTATAAATTATCAATAGCAAATTTAAACGAAATAAATGGGTTAGATATAGTTCTCATTGGTTCTTTTACTTTAATTATACTTTTAATTATTACTTTAATTTTTGGGTATATAAAAAAAATTGAAGCAAAAGCTTTTACCTCTGTTATACAAGGTGCTATTAGGTTTAATTCTTATATTTTTATGTCGCTAGTAGATGCTATTTTAGGTGATATTGGTTTAGTAATAGCAGCAGTTATAATGACATTTCTAATTCCTTTGGTAAACTTTTTATGTATCTCATCTTTTGCTTTTTTTGTAAATAAAAATGATTTAAATATCATCAAATTTACTAAAACTATTTTTCAAAACCCTTTGATTGTAGCTTGTATAATTGGTGGAGTTTTAAATATAGGAGGAGTTGAACTTCCTGTAATTATAGCAAATACAATTGCCATTTTAGGTTCTGCTGCGCTTCCTATGGGACTTTTATCAGTTGGTGTTGGACTAGAGTTATCTCATATAAAAAATGCAAAATATGAACTCTTTTTATCTACATTTTTAAAGTTAATAGTGTTTCCTATTATAATTTATTTTATGGCGCAATTTTTTCCAATCTCAAAAGAAGTTTTAATAGTTTTAATTATTTATGCTAGTACCCCAACGGCTAGCTCTGCTTATATACTAGCAAGGCAATTAGGAGGAGATTTAAAACTTATGTCCTCAATAGTTACTTTTCAAACCCTATTAAGTATTGTTACTATTGCTATAGCTATAAAGATTATTTATATATAAAATACCAAGGAAATATAAAATGCAAGAAATTATAAAATTTATAAACACAAAAGAGTTAGAAAACACAGATATTTTTAAACAGTTAAAATGTACCAAAGAAGAGTCTGAGATTTTAAGGTTTATGTTAAAAGAGTACACTTTAGGCAATGATATTTTACTTGTCTTAGATGTATTAGGTGAGTTTTATGATGTTAAAAAACATGAACACTTAGAGCATTTAAAAATAATAAAATCACTTTTAGAACTGGGCTGGATTGTTCAAAGTAGCTTTAATCATTTAAAACTTACAGAAATTGCTTTATTAGAGTTATTAAACTCTAGCATTACACTAAGTAGCACTTTTTTAAAGCTAATTGAAGGTGGTTTTGTAGAATTTGCATTACCTGAAGTAAAGCAGTATGCAGATAATTTAGAATATTTACAAGATCAGTTTTTCAAAATAGATTTAGCACAAAAGCTAAATGTATCTAAGCATAATTTTGATGCAAATAGCCCAAATATTAATAGACTCAAATCAAAGCTTACAATGTTAGAAAACAGAATCAAAGAGAGAGTAAAAGTAACTCCAAATGAACTTATGTTAGAAGGTTTTTTTAAAGAGCATGACTTGTGCGAACAAGAGCAAACTTTATTTTTAGCACTTTTAAAAGAGGAGTACTCAGGCGGTGATGAATCAATTAGAGATATGAACACTTTAATTGAACTAATTTCAAGTGATGATTATGAAAAAATCAAGCATAGAAGTTTGCTTGAAGAGAGTTCAAAGTTAGTTTCAAGTGGACTTATTGACTATGATGAGATGTTAACACCTTTTGGAGGAATTAATAGAAACTTCTATATTCCTGATGATATTTTATATAAAATATCTCATCCCACAAAAAAGAAGAACTCTCAAGATAAGATAAAATTGGATTCTTTGATAAAAGAGCAAGATATGTTTGAACTAATATCTTCAACTAAAACTTTAGATGATGTTGTTCTAAACCCAAAAACAAGAGAGACACTAAACTCTCTTTTAAAACAAGTTGATAAGAATGTGGTAAATAGATTAAAAGCTTGGGGTATAAAAGATAAGAAAAAAGGTATTGACGCAAGAATCATCTTTTATGGAGCTGCAGGAACAGGAAAAACATTAACTTCACTAGCTCTTGCAAAATCTCTTAAAAAACATGTATTAAGTTTTGATTGTTCAAAAATTTTATCTATGTACGTAGGTGAAAGCGAGAAAAATGTTAGAAATATTTTTGATACTTATAAAGATTTAAAAGAGAAAACAAAAACAGAGCCTATTTTGTTACTAAATGAAGCGGATCAATTTTTAAGCTCAAGAACAAGTGAAGGTATGTCAGGAAGTGAAAAAATGCACAATCAAATGCAAAATATCTTCTTAGAACAAATAGAGAGATTTGATGGTATATTAATAGCAACTACAAATTTACTTGAAAATATTGATAAAGCATTTTCAAGAAGGTTTAATTATAAAATTGAGTTTGTTAAACCAAATGAAGAGCAAAGAATTGAGTTGTGGGAAAAGCTACTACCTGA
>CAYJFN010000035.1:0-11525 GCA_964369325.1 uncultured Arcobacteraceae bacterium | reverse complement strand
TGGTCAATGGGTGATACAGGTGCTTGTGGACCTTGTAGTGAAATTTTTTATGACCAAGGTGAAGAGCATTTTAATTCACCTGAAGATTGTATGGGTGGAGATGGAGATAGATTCTTAGAGATCTGGAATTTAGTATTTATGCAGTATGAAAGAACTGCAAGTGGAGAATTATTGCCACTACCAAAACCATCTATTGACACAGGTATGGGTTTAGAAAGAGTTATTGCTATAAAAGAGGGAAAACTAAACAATTTTGACTCATCTATGTTTAGCCCAATTATAAAAAAACTTGAAGAAGTTGTAGGTAAAAAAGCAGAAGAAAACACAATTGCAAGTTATAGGGTAATTGCAGATCATTTAAGAGCCTCTTGTTTTATGTTATCTCAAGGAATTTTATTTGACAAAGAAGGTCGAGGATATGTTCTTAGAAGAATTTTAAGAAGGGCTGTAAGACATGGATATTTACTGGGTCTTAGAAAACCATTTATGGCTTTATTAGTTGATACATTAATAGAGGTTATGGGAACTCATTATACAGAATTAAAAGAGAAACAAGCTTATATAAAAGAGCAATTAACTTTAGAAGAAGATAGATTTTTCAAGACTATTGATTTAGGAATGAATCTATTTAATCAAGAGTTAGCAAATACAAAAGATGTATTTAGTGGAGAAGTTGCATTTAAACTTTATGATACTTTTGGATTTCCACTTGATTTAACACAAGATATGTTAAGAAGTCTAAATTTAGAAGTTGATTTAAATAAGTTTGAAGAGCTAATGAGTGAACAAAAACAAAAAGCAAAAGCTTCTTGGCAAGGAAGTGGAGATGCACAAAATGAAGGTGACTTTAAGCAAATTTTAGAAAAATATCCTAAAAATGAGTTTGTAGGGTATTCAAATATCTCATTTAAAACAAAAGTTGTAACAATGTTGGATGAGAACTTCAAAGAAGTTGAAGTGTTAAAAGAAGGGCAAATTGGTTGGGTAATGCTTGAAAAAACTCCTTTTTATGCCTTGAGTGGTGGACAAATGGGAGATATTGGTATTTTAGAATATGGCAATGGAATTGCTGAAGTAACTGAAACAAGAAAATTCTTTGAATTAAATTTATCAAAAATAATAGTTGTTACAAAGGATATTAAAAAAGAGCAAGAAGTTGTTGGTGTTGTAGTAAATAGATATGAAATTGCTAAACATCATACTGCAACTCACTTATTACAAAGTGCGTTAAAAATGGTTCTTGGAGATAGTGTTTCTCAAGCTGGATCGTTAAATGATGCTTCTAGATTAAGATTTGACTTTACTTATGCAAAAGCTTTAACAACTGAACAAATTAATGAAGTTGAAGATTTAGTAAATTCTATGATTGTTCGGTCAATTAAAAGAGTAATTGAAGAGCTGCCAATAGAAGAAGCGAAAACAAAAGGTGCTATTGCTATGTTTGGTGAAAAGTATGGTGATGTTGTAAGAGTAATTAGCTTTGGAGATTTTTCTGTAGAGTTTTGTGGTGGAATTCATGTTAAAAACACTGCAGACATAGGAATATTTTTTATTACAAAAGAGTCTGGAGTTAGTGCAGGAGTAAGAAGAATAGAAGCAGTTTGTGGTCTAAGCGCATTTGAATATGCAAAACAAAATATTCAAAAACTATCTCAAATCCAAGATGAGGTCAAAAATAGTGATCCGATTTTAGGAATTAATAAACTAAAAGAACAAATAAAAGAGTTAAAAAAAGAGCTTCAAAATGCACAAAATGCAGTTCAAGCACCTTTAAATGAAGAGGTTATAAATGGTTGTAAAGTAGTTGTGCAAGTTGTCGAGAATGGTGATTTAAAGAAAATTGTAGATGACTTAAAAAATGGCAATGAAAGTGTAGCAGTTTTACTTCTACAAGCAAAAGATGACAAAGTATCAATAGTTGCTGGAAGTAAAAACAACTCTATTAAAGCAGGGGATTGGATAAAAAATATCGCTCCAATTGTTGGTGGAGGTGGTGGTGGAAGACCAGACTTCGCACAAGCTGGTGGAAAAGATGCTTCAAAAATAAATGAAGCAAAAGATGCTGCAATAGCTTACGCTAAACAAAACCTTTAATATAAATATTTATCCCAAAAGGGATAAATATTGCTTAAATCTCAAGAAACTCTGACAAAATAAAAAGTAAAACTACACAAATAAAATAGATTTTAATAGTGTAAAAAATATTTACTTTAAAAAGCTCTATTGCTTTTATATTATATCTTGATTGCATTGTTAAATTCAGCCCTGAAAAAGGAGAAGTTGAAACGGCAGTTGCCCAAGACATTAAAAATGTAACTGCTAGAAGAGTATGGTTAATCTCTTGCATCCAAGTACCAATAACTGCAATAGAGATAATTGGATGAATTCCAACAAAAGATAATACAATTAAGATTAAAAGAAGAACTGAAGCGCTAAAAGCATCAAACTTTTCAAAAGGCAGTTTTACTTCTAAACCAATTAAAGCTGAGCTAATCATTACTCCAAAGGCACCTGCAATTAAAAAAAGAGCTAGTTCATTTCTCATTTTTGGCAAATCTTCATTTATATGTTTTGTAAAAACTTTTATAGGATTTTTTGTTTTAAAAGGCAGAATTATCATACATAAAAGTAGTGAGAAAAGTGAGACTAGCATAATAATTTTAATATTTTCAAAATAGTAGTTTGTAATAAGAACTAAAAATGCAAGTGTAAAAGGCAAATAAAGTGTCTCAAAATGTATTGGATAACCTTTGAAGTTTTCTAGTTCTGTTTTGTTTTTACTGACTTCAAGATAGGTAATTATAAAAGCAATAAAAGCTAATAAAAGTCCAAAAAATAAGATAATAAAAGTGTCTAAATTTGGAGCATAAGTAAGTGCAGCTGCAAAAGATACAAAAAATGGTGACCAGTAAGCATCTGAGGCAAAGGCTCTTGTTAGAACTATTATTTGAAATTTTGATAAAGGAGAATCTTTATAAAATCTATTTGCAACTAAAATGAGTGAAGATAAATTTATAACACTACCAAACAAATGGATACCTAAATATGTTTTTAAAAAGCTTTTTTTGCCTTTTGGTAATTCTTTAATTTTCTCTTTATTAGGTGCTGCAATAATTCCTAAAAAACCAACTCCTATGAGTAAGGTCATTAAGTATAAATTTATACTAAGAGCCTTTTTGAAATCTACTTCAAAGCCATTTAAATAGTTAAATATAAAACATACAAAAGTTAAAAAAATTAGTGAGTACAAAAGAGTTTTATTTGAAATTGTGTGAAACAAAAAAATAGTGGCGCACCATATAAGAATTGATGATATTAAAATAGTATCAAACTTTAAAAAATAGTTACTTAAGCTTAAAATAAAGGCTAAAAAGATTAAAAGTCCACTTTGTTTCATTGGCGTATTATACAGTTTATTTTTGATAAAATCATAAAAAAATTAAAGGCTAAGTGTGTTAAGACTAGGTTCAAACTCTCCTACAAGAGCTCAAATTTTAAAAAATGCAAATATTAAATTTAGACAAAGTGGAGGCAGCTTTGATGAAGATAGTATAAAAACAACATATCCAAAGTCTTTTGTCTATGAAGCGACCAAAGGTAAATTTGAAGAGTTGTACTCTTTGTATGGAGTTGATAATATGCCACTACTAGTTGCAGATACAGTTGTAACTTCAAACAATATTCTTCTTAGAAAAGCAAAAAACGAAGAAGATGCAAGAAGAATGTTAAAGCTTCAAAGTAATAATGAAGTAAGTATTATTACTTGTATGATTTATAAAAGTAAAACTTTAGAGCTTATTGATATCTCTTGCACAACTTATTTTTTTGATGAATTTGATGAAAATCATGTTAATGAATATATTAAAAGTGGTGAGTGTTTTGGAAAAGCAGGTGCAATAATGGTTGAAGGATTTTGCAAACCATATATCAAAAAAGTTAGTGGTTATGAAAGTACTGCAATGGGACTTTGTGTAGAAAAATTAAAACTTGTTTTGTAAGGATTAGTTTTTAACTTCTACACAACAATCATCTAAAATAGTTGGTTTTGCAATAGCTAGTTTAAGTTTTTTCATTTTAAACTTCTTTTTTAGCTCTTTTTTTATAGTAAGTATAGCATCTTCTAAAAGTTCAAATTTTTTATTTATCATAAGCTCTTTTATAAAAGTAGCTATCTCTGCATAGTTTATAAACTTATCATTTTTATATAAATATTTAAAAGAACAATTTACAACAACAAGTTGCTCTTTTTGTCTTTCAAATGGAAGTATTCCAATAATTGCTTGAAAGCTAAGATCTTTTATCTTAACTTTCATAGTTGGATATTTACCCAACTTTTAGTTCCTCTTTTTTAATTAGTCTTATAATATTTGGGATATGCTTGTAGTAAATTATAAAAGCAATTATATACATAGGTGCATTTGAATCAACTCCTAAACCATTGTTAAATATTATGGCACTAATAACAACTGAAGTTAGACCTAAAAGCGAAGATAAAGATGAGATTTTTAAAACCTTTGCACAAAATGCCCAAACAACTGCACCTATAATTGTAGGAATAGGAATAAGCACAGCAAACACGCCAAGTCCAGTTGCAACTCCTTTTCCACCTTCAAGACCTAGAAAAATAGAGTAACAATGCCCAACTGTAGCTAAAAGAGCAATCCCCCAAAGTGTTGATTGTGAAGCATCTAAATACATAGCAACTAAAAGAACAAAAGTTCCTTTAAGTGCATCTAAAATAACAGTTGCAGCTCCAAGCTTTTTAGCTAAACTAGGGTTAGTCTCTTTTACAACTCTTAAAACATTTGTTGCACCTATACTTTTACTTCCTTGTGATTTTATATCAACTCCAGCAAATGTTTTTGCTAAAATTAAACCAAATGGAATAGAACCAAATAAGTATGCAAGTATAAAAAATTGGATATTTGAATTTAAAAAGAAATCCATTAATGACCTTTTATTGTAAGTTTAAATGGATTATAACTAAAAATTTGTTATATTCCGATTTAATTAAACTTGGAAATAAACAAGAGTAAAAAAGGTTAATTTTGAATTTAAAAGAAGAGATTTTAAAATTAAAACAAGAGCTTGATGTAACTATAGTTGCACACTTTTATCAAAAAGATGAAGTGTTTGAACTTGCAGATGTAGTAGGAGACTCTTTAGAATTAGCAAAAAAAGCAATGGCTACACAAAGTAAATATATACTTTTTTGTGGTGTTGGATTTATGGGTGAGAGTGTTAAAGTTTTAAGCCCCGAAAAAAGAGTTTTAATGCCAAGAATTGCTTGTTGTGCAATGGCTAGAATGATTGATGTTGATTACTTTGATGATAGTTTAAAAAAACTAAATGAACACGGCATAAAAAATGAAGATATTTTACCTATAACATATATAAATTCAAGTGCAGCAGTAAAAGCAAGAGTTGGGCAAATGGGTGGAATGGTTTGTACAAGTTCAAATGCTTATAAAATCATCGAAAAAGGTTTGCAAAGTGGTAAAAAGATATTTTTCATACCTGATAGATGTTTAGGACAAAATTTTGCGAAAAGTCTAAATCTAAAATCTGCGGTAATTGGTGATGGAAGCGATTTAAGTCAAGCAGATATTATTTGCTTTAACGGGTTTTGTTCAGTGCATCAACTTTTTAGTGTAGAAGATATAGAGTTTTATAAAGAAAAATATCCAGATATTATAATAGCGGTTCACCCTGAGTGTGATGTAAGTGTTTGCAATAAAGCTGATTTTGTTGGTTCAACTTCTCAATTAATTGAGTATATAAAAAATCTTCCAGTTGAGCAAAAGGTTGCAGTTGGAACTGAGTTTAATATGGTAAATAGATTAAGGCAAAAAAATACTTATATTCTTAGTTCAACTAAGCCAGAGTGTCCAACAATGAATGAAACAACACTTGAAGATGTTTATAATACACTTTTACAAATAAAAGAAGATAAAAATATAGTTTATGAAAATGAAATAGTAGTAGATGAAGATATTGTTAAATGGGCGAATGTAGCTTTACAAAGGATGTTTGAAGTATGATAAATATACGAAAGTTTGTGAAAAATGCTGTTATTGAAGATAATGGTAGAGGAGATTTGTTTTTTGACATTGCTCCAAAGGGAAGATTTAATGCTAAAGCAATAGCAAAATCAGATGGAATATTTGCTGGTGTAAAATATGCAAAAGTTCTTGCAAGAACAGAAAAATTTGATGTAAAATTTTTAAAGCAAGATGGTGAAGAGATAAAAAAAGGTGATGTTTTAGCTGAACTTGAAGGAAAAGCTTCTATTCTATTATCAAGTGAACGAACATTTTTAAATCTACTTCAACACGCAAGTGGAATTGCAACTATGGCAAATAAATATGCAAAACTAATTGAAGGAACAGGAGTAGTTTTACTTGATACTAGAAAAACTAGACCTCAATTAAGGGACTTTGAAAAATATGCTTCAAGAATAGGTGGAGCAATTAACCACAGACTTGGACTTGATGATTGTTTGATGCTTAAAGATACTCACTTAAGAACAATTACAAATTTAAAAGAGTTTGTAAAAAAAGCAAGAAAAAGAATTTCTTGGGTTACAAAAATAGAAATAGAGTGTGAAACTTTTGAGCAAGTAAAAGAGGCTATGGATGCAGGTGCAGATATTATTATGTGTGATAATATGACACCAGAACAAATTAAAGAAGTAGTTGAATTTAGAAACAAAAATTATCCACATATTTTGCTTGAAGCTAGTGGAAATATATCTTTAGAAACTATTAGAATGTATGCAGATACAAAAGTAGATGCTATTAGTAGTGGAAGTATCATTCACCAAGCAACTTGGCTTGATTTTTCTATGAAATTTGACTAGAAGGAAAGTTTTGCGAAAAGATTTTATACTAAATAATAAAATAGATACATCTTCTTTTGAAGAGGCTTTAAAATTAATCGAAAAAAGCCATTATATTTTGATTGTTACACATATAAATCCAGACGCAGACACAATTGCTTCAGCATTAGCACTTTCAAACTATTTTAGTGAAAATAAAATAAAACACAAAGTTTTTAATGTAGGAGTTAATTTACCTAAAAATTTAGATTTTATAAATAGGTTTTCTAAAATTACAAATGTGCTTCCGAAGTTTTACGATTTGGTTATTTGCGTTGATTGTGGAAGTAGTTCAAGATTTGGTATAGAAATTCCAAAAGAAATACCTATTATCAATATTGACCATCATAAAACTAATGACAATTTTGGTACAATAAATATTGTTGATTGGAACAAATCCTCAACAGCTGAAGTAGTTTATGATTTTTTTAAATTCAATGGTTTGTATATCACAAAAAATAGTGCGACAGCACTTTATGTAGGTATTTATGATGACTCTTTGGCTTTTACAGTAAATAGATGTGATGAGTTTACTTATGATAAAATCAATTTTTTAGTTAAGTGTGGTGCAAATCCTGCACAAATTGCAGATAAATTAATAAGAAGAGATTCTTTAGCAAAATATAGAATACTACCAAAAATATTTGAGAGTTTAGAGTTGCACAAAGAGGGTGAAGTTGCAACTATTTACGCACTTCCTATTTGGTTTGAACAAACAGGTGCAAATTTACTTGAAACAGAAGTAGCACTAGATATGGTTTTAAATATAAATGTGGTAAAAATAGCAATATATTTTAGAGTACAAAATGGAAAAACAAGAGTCTCTTTTCGATCAAAAGAGAAGATAGATGTTTCAAAAATAGCCTCTATTTTTGGAGGAGGTGGGCACCTAAATGCTTCAGGGTGTTCAATAGTTTGTGAAGATGTTTTTGAAGCAAAAAAGTTAGTATTAAAGGAAATTTTATAAATGGCAAAAAAGAGTAATACAGCAAGTATTATAGTAGTAATTATATTAGTTGCAATAGCAGCTTTAGTAGGATATGTATATTTTTCACCACAATTTGAAAAGGATGCTCCAAAAATTACACTGCAAAATAAAGAGTATTGGAATTTAAAAGATAAGTTGATTATTGATTTACAAGATAAGAGCGGAATAAAATATTATAAAGTTACATTCAAAGATGGCGCAAGTGAAAAAGTTTTAAAATCAGAAGTTTTACAAACACCACAAAAAGAGTTAAATTTACAACTCGAAGCTCCAGCATTAGATTTATTTTTTAAAAGTAAAGAAATAGAAGTTATTATAACAGCAGTGGATAGTAGTAAGTGGAATTTTTTTGAAGGAAACGAATCGCAAACTAGTTTTAAAATGAAGATTGACACAAAAGCACCAACAGCAAATGTAATTGCAAATTCTTTAGCAATTAGAAGAGGTGGTAGTGCAGTTGCAGTTGTGCAAGTAGAAGATGAAAATTTAGAAAATGCATATATTAGTTTTAATGATGATGAAGAAATTTTTACATTAACACCATTTTACAAAGATGGATATTATGTGTCATTGATTGGATGGGGGGTTGATATTAAAGATTTTAATCAAGTGACGTTGATAGCTACAGATAAAGCAGGAAATATTACAAAAAGTAAAGTTCCTTTATATATTAGGACATTAAAACAAAAAGACGATAAGATAAATATTAGTGAGAATTTTATAAAAAATGTAAGTGTGAATGTATTAGAACAAAGTTCAATGAAAGTTCCAGAAGGTTTAAAGGAGATTTTTTTAGCTTCAAACAAGACTTTGAGAGAACAAAATATAAAAACTGTAAAAGAGCAAACTAGAAAGTATATGGATAAAAGTGCAATTACTTCATTTAATTTTATTCCATTTAAAAGGCTTAAAAATTCAAGCACACCTGCTGGCTTTGCTGAGAGACGTCACTATTATTTAAATGGTGAAAAGATAGATGAGGCTTGGCATTTAGGAATGGATTGGGCAAGCGTGAAGCATGCACCAATTACTGTTACAAATAATGGAAGAGTTATTACAAATCAGTATATTGGAATTTATGGAAACACTTTAATAATTGATCATAAAATGGGTTTAGCAACATTATATGGACATACAAGTGCAACAAGAGTAAATGTTGGAGATGAAGTTAAAAATGGGCAAACAATAGCAAATACAGGAACAACTGGCGCTGTATTGGGTGATCATTTACATTTTGGTGTTTTAGTTCAAGGGGTTGAAGTAAATCCACTAGAGTGGATGGATAAAAACTGGATAAAAACAAGAATTACAGATATTTTAGATGATGCAAAAAAGGCAATTGACGCTAAATGAAACAAAGAACTATAAAAAAACCAATTGAAATCGTTGGAATTGGACTTCACAAAGGTGTTCCTGTAACTATGAAGTTAGAGCCGCTTGAGGCAAATATGGGAATAGTCTTTTATAGAAAAGATGCAGGTATAACAATTCCTTTAAAAATTGAGAATGTTGTAGATACAAAAATGGCAACAGTTATTGGAAAAGATGGAGTGATTATTTCAACTATTGAACATTTGTTATCAGCAATTTATGCTTATGGAATTGACAATTTAAGAGTGATAGTAGATAATGACGAAATACCAGTTTTAGATGGAAGTAGCAGCGGATATTGTTTATTAATAGATGAAGTTGGAATTGTAGAACAAGAAGCATCAAAAAAAGCTATAAAAGTAAAAAAAGATATTGAAATAACTACTGAAGATGGCAAAAAAGTAAGTTTGAAACCATCTTTGCATATAGTTTATGATTTTTCTATTAATTTTGATCATCCTGTAATAGGAGAACAAGAGTATAGATTTGATTACTCTATTTCTGAATATAAAGAAAATATTAGTAGAGCTAGAACGTTTGGTTTTTTACATGAAGTGCAATATTTAAGAAGTATTGGTCTTGCACAAGGAGGTAGTTTAGAAAATGCTATTGTTTTAGATGATAGTAAGGTTTTAAATCCAGAAGGTTTAAGATATGAAAACGAATTTGTAAGGCACAAAATACTTGATGCAATTGGCGATATGGCACTTTTAGGATACACTTTAATAGGTGAATATAGTGCATATGCAGGAAGCCATCATTTAAATCATTTACTGACAAAAAAGCTCTTTGAAAGCCCAGAAAATTATGAAATAGTTGATTTAGACGAGGCAGAAGAAGAGAGTAAAGTTTTTGAATTAGCTTACTCAAAGGTTAAAATAAACGAATAATATGAATGTTTCTGTTTTAATTATAAGTATCTCAAATCCACTTTTAATTGGTGTTTATAAAGACAACAAGTTAATTAAGAGTTTTGAAGGTGTTGAAAAAACGTCAGACGAATTACCTAAAATATTTAGCCAATTAAATAGTGAGTATAATATAAAAAGAATTTTTTATGTAAATTCACCAGGTAGTTATATGGCTATAAAAGTTGCATATATGTTTTTGAAATCATTAAGTGTAATAAAGAATATTCCTTTATATGCAACAAATGGATTTAATTTTAATCAAAATTCTCCAATAAAAGCATTGGGAAAAAAATATTTTATAAAAAAAGATGAAGATATAGTGGTTGATTTTATTAGTGAAGATACAAAACTAAAAGGATTTATCTTGCCTTTGAATTTAGATGAGACAATATTTAGTGAAGAAAATCTACCAAAGTACTATCTACCAGCAGTTTAAAAGGAAAAAAAGTGAAAATTACAGTACCAGCAACAAGTGCAAACTTAGGACCAGGCTTTGATACATTAGGACTTGCTGTAGGCATAAAAAACCAAGTCATAATAAAACCAGCAAAATTTCATAGTGTTTCTCTTAAAGGAGAAGGCTCAAATAATCCTGTCTTAAAAGACAATAATATGTTTTTATCAATTTTTAATGATTTTTATAACAATATTAGTACGAAAAGAGAGTTCTTTAGATTTGAGTTTATAAATGAAATTCCACTTTCAAGAGGACTTGGTTCATCTTCTGCTGTTATCGTTAGTGCAATAGCTTCAGCATATGCAATTGAAGGAATTGAACTAAGCAAAGAAAAACTATTAAATTTAGCACTTGCTTATGAAAACCATCCAGATAATATAACACCTGCAGTTATGGGTGGATTTACAGTTGCAACAGTTCATGACAATGAAGTAAAATTTATAAAAAAAGAGATATCAGATGAATTGGTTCCTATAGTAGTTATTCCAAATAGACCAATGTCAACACATTTGTCAAGAAAAATATTGCCATATAAATATTCGAAAGAAGATGCAATATTTAATATTTCTCATTCATCATTACTAACTGCAGCATTTTTTAGTGAAAATTGGGATATGTTAAAAGTAGCTTCAAAAGACAGATTTCATCAGTACTATAGAATGAAACAAATGCCAGAACTTTTTGAAGTTCAAAAAACAGCACTTAAAAATGGCGCTTTGATGAGTACTTTATCTGGTTCTGGTTCAACATTGTTTAGTATTGCTCATAAAGATGATATAGCAAAAGTTGAAAAAGCTTTAAGCAACAAGTTTTCACATTTTAAAGTATTGGTATCTCATTTTGATAACAATGGCGTTAAAATTGAGTATTAAGAATAAGTTTAAGTAAATAGTGGGTATAATATTGGCTTGTTTAGAAAAA
>CAYJFN010000034.1:0-11572 GCA_964369325.1 uncultured Arcobacteraceae bacterium | reverse complement strand
AAAAGAAGATAATAATGCAACAAGTCAATAGATTAAAACCTTTCTTTGAAAATATCAATTTTGAAAGAGAAGATAATACAATGGTGGTCAACTTTGGACCCCAACACCCTTCAGCTCATGGACAATTAAGACTTATATTAGAGCTTCAAGGCGAAGAGATTGTAAAAGCTGTTCCCACTATTGGTTATTTGCATCGTGGCATGGAAAAAATGGGTGAGAATATGACTTATAATGAGTTTTTACCTACAACTGACAGAATGGATTATATAGCAGCAACTTCAAACAATTATGGCTTTGCACTTGCTGTTGAAAAGCTTTTAGACATAGAAGCTCCTAGACGAGCAGAAGTTATTAGAACGATGCTATTAGAGCTAAATAGAATCATTTCACATCTTTTTTGGCTTTCAACTCATGCGCTTGATGTAGGAGCTATGTCTGTATTTTTGTACGCTTTTAGAGAACGAGAGTTTGCAATGGATTTAATGGAAGATTATTGCGGTGCAAGATTAACTCATAGTGCAGTTAGAATTGGTGGTGTTCCTTTAGATTTACCGCAAAATTGGTGTGAAGACTTAGAAAAGTTCTTAGATATTTTAGCAGTTGAAGTTGATAAATATGAAGGACTTTTAACACAAAATAGAATTTGGAGAATGAGACTTGAAAATGTTGGTGTCATATCTGCTGAGTTAGCAAAATCTTGGGGTGTAACAGGAGTTGCACTAAGAGGAAGTGGTATTAAATGGGATTTAAGAAAAGAGATGCCTTATGGAATATATCCTGAATTAGATTTTGATATTCCTTATGCAACAACTTGTGATGCTTATGGTAGATACAAATGTTATATGCAAGAAATGAGAGAATCTATGAAAATCCTAAAACAACTTATTCCTATGTATAAACAAAGCGAGCCACAACTTATGGCAAATGCACCTGAGTACATAAGCGCTCCAAAAGAGGATTTAATGACTCAAAATTACTCTTTAATGCAGCACTTTACATTAGTAACACAAGGAATGAGACCACCAATTGGTGAAGTTTATGTAGCAACTGAATCACCAAAAGGAGAGTTGGGATTTATGATTGTAAGCGATGGAAGCCCATACCCTTATAAGTTAAAAGTAAGAGCACCATCATTTTGGCATACAGGCTTACTTGAAGACTTGCTTCCAGGACATCAACTTGCAGATGTAGTTACTATTATTGGTAATTTAAATATTGTATTTGGTGAGATAGATAGATGAAACGATATGATTTAAGGCCTTTAAAAAATAGTTTTTATACTAGATTTTTGGAGATAATGAAAAATGAGATAAAAGATAGTGAAAACGCCATATTTTTATTTGAAATTGGTGATTTTTCTGCAATTGAAAAAATTGCACAGCTAACGGATGAAAATAACTACACCCTAATGAACTCTTTAAAATATAATGAAGTTGATTGGACAGTTGTAGTAAAGAAACAAAAAAATAAAGAAAATTTGAAAAGAGAGGAAGAATAGTTGAAAAAAGAGATTTTAACAAGCATAAAAAAGATTCAAAAAGATGATATGGTTTTAGTTTTAGGAGTACCACTGTTTTTTGATGAGCTTTTACAAGAACAATTAGTAAAAAATGAAGTAAAAACGATTTACTTAAATCCTATTGATTATAAAAGTCAAAAAATAAATTTTGCTCAATATATTAAATATGAAGTAGGAAGCGAAGAAGGAATCTCTGCTTTACTTTTAAGTTATTTTGCAAAAGATGTTTCACAAAATATTCAAGAGTATATTGAAGATTTAGACATTGGTTATTTAAGTGCAGAAACAAGCATTGGAGAAGAAGAATTTGAAGATATTGTTGAACAATCAAACGATGCAAATAATACCTATTTAATTTTAAGTGATGACTTTTTAAATCACAAAAATTCAGACAATATTATAAAACTATTAGGTGCATTAAATAAATTTAGTAAGCTTAATTTAGTAATTGATGGAAAAAATAGTGAAAAAATAGAGTTAATTAATAAATACTCAAATGAGAAGCTAGAAGAAATTGAAGAATTGGACTCTTTTAATGGATTAGTAATTTGTAAAAACCATAGCATTCCAAAACATCAGTTAATTGGCGGTATATCATTTTCAAAAGTTGCAAAAATTGAAGATGGAGATGAAATAGTAATAAATTTCAAAGATCAAACTATTAAAAAAGAATTTAAAATAGAACAAGATTTAAAAGGAACAATTGCTCTTTGTAATATAGAAGAAATTCTAGCTTATAGTTATACGCAAGTTAAAATCGAAAAGGTTAGTTAACAATGGGAAAAGTCTCTTTAACAATAGACGGTAAAGTTTGCGATGCTAAACAAGGTGAAAATATATTAGATGTTGCAAGAGCAAATAATATTTTTATTCCAGCTTTATGCTACTTAACAAGATGTTCTCCAACATTAGCATGTAGACTTTGTTTGGTAGAAGCAGATGGGAAACAAGTTTATGCTTGCAATGCAAAAGCAAAAAGCGATATGCAAGTAGTAACTACAACTCCTAATATTGTTAAAGAAAGAAGAGCTATTATGGAGGTTTATAATATAAATCATCCATTGCAATGTGGAGTTTGCGATCAAAGCGGTGAATGCGAATTGCAAAATAACACACTTTATATGAAAGTAGACTCCCAAAACTATGCTATAAGACCTAAAAATTTACCAACAAAAAAATGGGGAGTTATGAAATATGACCCATCTTTATGTGTTATGTGTGAAAAGTGTGTAACTGTATGTAAAGATATGGTTGGTTCTAGTGCATTAAGTACTATTAAAAAAGAGTCAGATGCTATTTCAAAAGAATATAAAGAAACTATGCCAAAAGATGCTTATGCAGTTTGGAATAGATTAAATAAGTCTACAATAGATTTTGATGAAAAAAAGTGTATTGATTGTGGTGAATGCATTAGTGTTTGCCCTGTTGGAGCTTTAGTTAATGCTGATTTTCAATACAAATCAAATGCTTGGGAACTTACAAGAATCCCTGCAAGCAATCCTTACACAAGTGATTGCTCATTACTTTACTATGAGACAAAACAAACTTCAATAAGTGATCAAACTCCTATGATTTATAGAGTTACAAATGATTCTCATTATGTTACATTAAGTGGAGCAGCTAGATATGCATACAATTTTGCAAATGAAAACGCAGTAAAAAACCAAGAAGAGTTTGATAGCGCAATAGAAGCTTTCAAAAAAGCAAAAAATATAAAGTTTAATTCATATATTACAAATGAAGAGGCTTTGATTTTAGAAAAAATCAGAGAAAAACTTGATATAAAACTAGTAAATGAAGATGCTAGAAAATATCAAGAATTTATGAAAAACTTTACATTAACTTCTGGAACTAGCTTATACAATGCTATTTTAAGAGATGTACATGTTTCTAATTTTGTTATTTGTGTTGGCTCATACTTAAAAACAGATGCCCCAAATGTAAAGTATGCTTTTAATAATGCTCTTGTTGTAAAAAAAGGTGTTGGATTATATTTCCATCCACTAGGGGATACTCATATTGAAAACTTTGGTAAAAAAGGAAAAACTATAGAAACTATAGCTTACCCACCTTTAAAAGAAGAAGCTATTTTGTTTTTGATTTTAGAACTTTTTGGAAAAGAATTACCACAAGAATTAAAAGAGTATTTAAATTCACTTAAAACTAAACAAACAAAAACAGTTGTTGAAAAAGTAGCTGAAAAAATTGAAGATGAGGATATAGAAAAAGATATTGAAACAGAAGTTGAGTACGAGTATTTAAAACTTTTAGATTTTATTGACTGCAAGCAAGAAATACTAGAAACTATAGAGACTATGAGAAATGGAAAAAATACTTTTAGCTTAATTATTGGAGAAGATTTAATTTTTCATCCAAGAAGTGAAAATTTAGCAAAACTTTGTGGACTTATTCAAAGATATACTCCATTTAAAGTTTTAATTATACCAACTCAAACAAACACTTTAGGTGTTAGTAAAATTTGTACTTTAAGTAAAGAACAAGATGGTTATACAGTTGGATATAATGAAAATGCAGATTTTAAACTTTGTGCATTAAGCAATGGAGACATTGATATGCCAGCTTTAAATCAACAAGAAGGAACATTTATCTCTTTTAACAAAAGAGTCGTTCCTACAAATACCGCTCTTTCTTACAATGGATATGTTTTAAATGACATTGCAAATAAACTATTAGAAAGTGATGTTGAGTATACTATTGATTATACAGAACAGCTACCTTTGGATAAAGGATTTAAAGAAGTTGAGTTTGATAGTTTACCAAATGAATATAAAAACAATCAAGAAAATAATAGAGGTTACCTTTTAAATATTTTTGAAACAAAATCTAGTGATATTTTTGAGCCAATAAATAGTGATTTTGTTTTTACAGATACAATTATTTACAAAGCAAATCCAATTAATCAATTCAATGAATTTTCAAAGAAAGCATATGGAGAAAATGGTAGTCAATCAGGAGTTTATATGTCAAATAGTTTACTTGAAAAACTAAGTTTAATTGAAAATGACGAAGTAGAAGTTAAAACAATATCTCATAAAGTAAATTTAAAAGTGTTTGTAGATAATACTATTGTAAATGATATTGCATATGTAACTTATTTTGATGCAGATATTCCTACAAATAAGCTGTTTACTACAAGTAGATATTCAAGCGCTATTATTAAAAAGGTGTAAATATGGATATATCTATCATTATTGAAACTATTGTAAAAGCCATCATTGTAGTTGCTGTTTTCGCATTATTAGCAGCCTTTACTACCTACATAGAAAGAAAAATTTTGGCTTTTATGCAACGTCGTTTAGGACCTATGCATGTAGGACCTCATGGAATTTTACAACTTCTTGCAGATGGAACGAAGCTTTTTTGTAAAGAAGATTTTATTCCTGCAAATGCAGTAAAGCCTATTTTTAAAATTGCTCCAATTATAACTGCAGCCACTGCATTTATTGCAATGAGTGCTGTTCCTTTTTTACCAGAGTTTACAATGTTTGGATATACTGTTCGTCCTATTATTGCAGACATTAATGTAGGCCTTCTTTTTGTTATGGGAGTTGCTGGAATTGGATTGTATGGGCCATTACTTGCAGGAATGAGTAGTGCTAATAAGTGGTCACTTTTAGGAGGAGCAAGAACAGCTATTCAACTTCTTTCTTATGAAGTTGTTTCTGGGCTTGCAATTCTTGCTCCTTTAATGCTTATTGGTAGTTTATCTTTAATTGATATAAACAACTATCAAAGTGGCGGATTTAGCAACTGGCTTGTTTGGACTCAACCACTAGCATTTATTTTATTTGTAATGGCTGGATTTGCTGAAACAAATAGAACACCTTTTGACTTGCTTGAACATGAAGCGGAAATTGTTGCAGGTTATGCAACAGAGTATTCAGGACTTAGATGGGGAATGTTCTTCATAGGTGAGTATGCAAATCTTTTTACAATATGCTTCTTAATTTCACTTATCTTTTTAGGTGGGTTTAATGACTTTTATTTTATTCCAGGAGGATTGGCAATTATTTTAAAAGTAATGTCTTTGATTTTCTTCTTTTTATGGACAAGAGCATCGTGGCCACATATTAGACCAGATCAACTTATGTGGCTTTGCTGGAAAATTTTAATGCCATTAGCTGTAATTAATATTTTAATTACAGGTTTTGTTGTAATGCTGTTTTAGGAGTTTAAATGAGTTTAGAAAATACAGAATTTGTAAATAAAAATAAACAAGAATATTTACTTGTTCAAGATAATAACTATCCTAAAACAAACTGGGAAGAGTTCAAGCAAATAGTAAAACGATCTGTAAAAGGTGAGCTTTTTGGCGGGCTTAAAATCACTTTTAAGATGATGAAAGAAGCTCTTTTTGAAAATAATATGCATACAGTTCAATATCCATCTGAGAAACTCCCTATAAGTTCAAGATACAGAGCAGTTCATAAAATCTTAGCTCTTTTAGAATCAGGTGAAAATAGATGTATAGGTTGTGGACTTTGTGAAAAGATTTGTATATCAAAATGTATTAGAATGGAAACAAAAATAGATGAAAATTCAAGAAAAGAAGTTTTTGAATACTCTATTAACTTAGGTAGATGTATTTTTTGTGGATATTGTGCTGAAGTCTGCCCAGAACTTGCTATTGTTCATGGGCAAAGATATGAAAATGCGAGTGAACAAAGAGCTCATTTTGTACTAAAAGAGGACTTATTAACACCTCTTGACAAACTAAAGGAGCAAAAAGAATTTAATGGTTTTGGAGCAGTTTCACCAAATGCAAATGAAAGAATCAAAAAAACACCATTTTTACACATAAAGGAGCAAAATGTTTGAAATAGTTGCATTTTATTTGTTTGCATTCCTAACTATTGGAATGTTTTGCATAACAGTAATGACAAACAATGCTTTATATGCATTAAGTTCATTGGCTGCTGGTATGATTTTTATCTCTGCATTTTTCTTTTTATTAAATGCAGATTTTTTAGGAGTTGTGCAAATTGTTGTTTATACAGGTGCTGTTATGGCACTTTATGCATTTGGAATGATGTTTTTTGACTCAATGTCTGAAATAAAAGAGAATATTTCAAATCCAAGATTAAAATTCTTTTTATCTGGAATGATTGCTTTACTAGTTGTAATTATTTTTATAGCTCCTATTATTGGTGAAAATGCTATGAAAGGATTGTACCCTGTTCATTTAGAATATGGGAATGCACAAGATGTAGGACTTGTATTATTTACAAAATATATTGTTCCTTTTGAAGTTGCTGCGGTTATGCTTTTAGTTGCAATGATTGGTGGAATTATTCTTGCTGGTAAAAAAATGGATAAGAACTTCTCAAGTATGAGTGAAAAAGAGATTGACACTTATGAAAAAGAAGCTAATAAAAAAAGAAGAAGGAGAAGAAAAATATGAGTTTGGTATTAAATGACTATTTGACTCTTTCAACTATTATATTTGCTATAGGGTTACTTGGAGTAATTAGAAGGAAAAATCTTTTGATGCTATTTTTCTCAACAGAAATTATGTTAAATGCTGTAAATATCGCACTTGTTGCTATATCAAAATTCCATGGTGATTTAACAGGGCAAATGTTTGCGTTTTTTATAATTGCAATTGCAGCAAGTGAAGTTGCTATTGGTCTTGGATTACTTATTCTTTTATATAAAAGAAAAGGAACAATCAGCCTTGATAGCATTGCAAAGTTAAAAGGATAAAAATGGAAAAATATCTTTATATAGCACTATTTGCTCCATTATTTGGTTCTTTATTTTCAAGTCTTTTTGCAAATAGTTCTAAGAAGCTATTTGTAGGAATTATTGCATCACTATTTTTGGGTGTTTCAATGATTGCATCACTAAATTTACTATTTTATATATTTACAACAAATGAAAGTGTTCATGTAAAACTATTAGATTGGATTGTAATTGGAAATATCAATATTCCTTTTGGTTTTGTAGTTGATTCAGTTAGTGTAATAATGATGTGTGTGGTTACTATTGTTTCCACTATGGTTCATGTTCATTCAATTGGTTATATGGATCATGATAAAAGTTTTAATAGATTTTTTGCATATTTAAGTGCTTTTGTTTTTTCAATGATGATTTTAATTATGTCAGACAATTTTGCAGGATTATTTATAGGTTGGGAAGGCGTAGGACTTTGTTCGTGGCTTCTTATTGGATTTTGGTACCAAAAAAATGATGTTGAAAAAAGTAGTGATATTTACAAATCACCATACTCAACACTTTCACCATATTCATCAATTTCACCAAGCTATGCAGCAAATGAAGCATTTATTATGAATAGAGTTGCCGATTTAGGAATGCTAATAGGAATATTTTTTATATACTGGAATATAGGTTCACTTCAATATGATGTAGTTTTTACTCAAATCAATAGCCTTTCAAATGAACTAATTGTATTTATTGCTATATTTTTATTTATTGGTGCTATGGGAAAATCTGCACAATTTCCATTCAATCAATGGCTTGCAAATGCTATGGAAGGACCAACCCCTGTGTCTGCACTAATTCATGCAGCAACAATGGTAACAGCAGGAGTTTATTTAGTTATTAGGGCAAATGAGATTTTTATAGCAGTTCCAACAGTTGGTTATTTTATTGCAGCTCTTGGTGCATTTGTAGCAATATTTGCAGCTTCTCAAGCATTAGTTGCTACAAATATTAAAAAAATTATTGCCTTTTCAACTTTATCACAACTTGGATATATGTTTGTTGCTGCTGGTTTAGGGGCATATTGGGTAGCACTATTTCATTTAGCTACACATGCATTCTTTAAATCAGTTTTGTTTTTAGGAGCAGGAAATGTTATGCATGCAACCAATAATGAAATAAATATCAAAAATATGGGTGGGCTTCATAAACATATGAAAGCAACTTCAATTATTATGACAATTGCTTCAATTGCGCTTGCAGGAATTTTCCCATTATCTGGATTTTTCTCAAAAGATTTAATATTAGAAGTTGCATTTGAAGATGCTCATTATGTTATTTGGTTTGTACTTTTAATAACAGCTGCTCTTACTGCTTTTTATTCATTCAGACTTATTATGTATGTTTTTCATGGCGAAGAAAATTTTAAAAAGTTTAATTATCATCCACATGAAGCATATCCTTATGTAATTGCAGCTATGGTACCACTTGCTATTTTAGCAATAATAGCTGGTTGGTTCAAAGCGCAATTTATTGAATTATCAACGCAAATTTTGCCACAATTAAATGTAACCATTTCAAGTCAAACTTTATTTACTGTAATTATTACTACAAATATATTGGTAATTGCAGCAATTTTAATCGCTATATTTAAATATAAAAAAGATGGTGCATATTTTAGTGAAAGATTAAAAGAAAAGTTTTACTATAAGCTTCTTGCAAATCAATACTTTATACCACATTTTTTAGAAAATGTCATAGCAAAGCGTTATTTTACAATAAGTAAAATTTCTTGGAAGATAGATGTTAAGATTGTAGATACTATAGTTGATGGTATAGCAAAAGTAATTTATGGCTCTGGAAGTAAAAGCAGAACTATTCAATCTGGAAATCTTTCTAAATCACTTACTATTATGGTAGTTGGATTAGCAGTACTATTAGTTACAAGTATTTATTTTGGATATATGGAGTAAGAATAGATGGAACACATTTTAACAATTTTAATATTTTTCCCAGCACTAGCTGCATTTATTGGATTTTTAGTACACAAAGAATCTATTAAAGCATATGCCATTACCGTTTCAATTATTGAATTTTTATTAAGTATTGCTTTATGGATAAGTTTTGATAAAAATGAAGCTTCAATGCAATTTATGCAGATGTATCCACTTATTCCATCATATGGTATTAATTATATTGTAGGAGTTGATGGTATATCTTTATTTTTAGTAATACTTACAACTTTTATGACAATGATTTCACTTATTGGCTTAACTGAAAATAGAGATTTGAAAAATTTAGTAATTTCTGTACTATTTTTAGAGATGACAATGGTAGCAGTATTCTTATGCTTAGATGCTATTGTATTTTATATTTTCTGGGAGTTATCACTTGTACCAATGTTATATATAATTGGAGCTTGGGGAGGCAATTTAAGGATTTATGCCTCTATAAAGTTTTTCTTATATACTTTTACAGGTTCGCTTGTAATGCTTGTAGGAATGCTGTTTTTAGGATATGTTTATTACCAAACAACAGGAGTTTGGAGTTTTAGCTTGATGGAATGGAATTTACTTATACTTCCTTTTGATATTCAAATATGGCTATTTGTAGCATTTTTCTTAGGCTTTGCCATAAAAGTCCCAATGGTACCATTTCATACATGGTTACCATATGCGCATGGACAAGCTCCAACTATTGGCTCTGTAATACTTGCTGCAGTTTTGCTAAAAATGGGAACATACGGTTTTATTAGATTTTCTCTTCCATTATTTCCAGATGCAACACTTTATTTTGTTATTCCAATTGCAATACTAGCAATTATTGCAATTATTTACACAGCAATGGTAGCTTATGCTCAAGAAGATATGAAACAAGTTATTGCATATTCATCTGTCTCACATATGGGAGTAATAATACTTGGAACATTTGCCTTAAACGTTGAAGGCATTGGTGGATCAATTTTTCTTATGATTTCACATGGTATTGTTTCTGGTGGGCTATTTATGCTTGTTGGAGTTTTATATGACAGAAGACATACTAAACTTATAAGTGAGTTTGGAGGGATTGCTAAAGTTATGCCAAACTATGCAACCATTTTTGCAATTATGCTAATGGCTTCTGTTGGACTTCCTCTTACAATTGGATTTGTTGGTGAATTCTTATCGCTACTAGGATTCTTCAAAGTTTCAAAAATAATGACGCTAATTGCTGGACTTACAATTGTTTTGGGCGCTGTTTATATGCTTGTTATGTACAAAAAAGTCTTTTTTGGAGCAATTACAAAAGAGGAAAATAGAAAACTTGAAGATGTAAAAGGAAGAGAAATTACTGCACTTATTCCTTTAGTTGCACTTGTAATTATTTTAGGAGTTTATCCAAAACCAATATTAGAACCAATTAACAACTCAGTTACAAAGCTAGTTGAAGTTATGCAAATAAAAGCAGTAAACCCTTCTACACAAGTAAAACTAATTGAGTTAAATAGTATTGGGGAGGCAAAATAATGATACCGCCAATTAATATAAATATTCAAGAACTAAATCTTATCTCAATTGCACCAATGTCAGTTGCTATTGTTGGAGCTCTTACAATTTTGTGTATAGATTTATTTACAAAAAAACTTGATAAATCATTTTATACTATGATTGCCATTTTATTCCTTATTATTGATTTTGGGGTATTGTATGGATATAATGCTCCTTCAAGAGGCTTTTTTGATTTAATGTTTGTTGATGGTATTTCATTGTTATCACAATTTATCATTGTGCTAGGAACGGCACTGTTTTTATTTCTAAGTCTAAATAAACTTAGATTTCACGAAAATACTTACCCTGAATACTATGCATTATACCTTTTTGCAGTTGCTGGCTTTCAGTTTATGGTAAGTTCAGATTCTTTAATTCTAATTTTTGTAGGACTTGAAACGGCTTCTATGGCACTATATGTTTTAATTGCACTTCATAATAAAGATAATTCACTTGAAGCTGCAATCAAATACTTTACAATGGGAGCATTAGCAACTGGACTATTTGCGTTTGGAGCGATGATATTTTACGCATTAACAGGTAGTGTTGAATTAGCAATTATTTCAAAAGTTTTAGTTGAATCAAACTTTGAAAATTACTCAGTTATACTTGCAGGAGTTGTATTTATGACTGCTGCACTTGGATTTAAAGTATCACTATTTCCTTTTCACACTTGGGTTGCAGATGTTTATGAGGGCTCAACTGCTTCTTTAGCTGGATTTATGTCAGTTATTCCAAAAGTAGCTGCATTTGTTGTTGTACTAAGATTTTTTACAATTTTTATTGCTGTAGATGATTTTGTTGTTCAATCTATACTATATGCTATTGCTGTACTTACAATGAC
>CAYJFN010000033.1:6501-11694 GCA_964369325.1 uncultured Arcobacteraceae bacterium | reverse complement strand
ATGAAGTTTAATAAAATAGATTTACAAAATTGGAACAGAAAAGAGAGTTTTTTACACTATTTAAATATAACTCCTTGTACTTACAGTATGAATATAAATTTAGATATAACAAAATTTTTACAAAAAATAAAATCAGATAATTTTAAATTTTTTCCAACCATTTTATATGTAATATCTACAATAGTTAATAAATATGAAGAATTTCGTATGGACTTAGATGAAGAAGGAAATATTGGATACTATGATATTTCCAATCCTTCTTTTACTATTTTTCATGAAGAAACGGAAAACTTTACAAATCTTTGGACACCTTATTCAAGAAATTTTCACAAATTTTTAAATAGTTATAAAAATGATATAAAACAATATCAAAGTGATTTTAGAAAATCAAAACATCAAGAAAATAAGAATTTCTTTTATCTTTCATCTATACCTTGGGTTAGTTTTACAGGATTTAATTTAAATTTACCAAATGGACAAAATAATTTTGCTCCTATTTTTACTTTAGGAAAATATTTTGATAGTGAAGAAAAAAAATTATTACCTTTGGCAATACAAGTAAATCATGCAGTATGTGATGGTTTTCATCTGGCCAGATTTATAAATGAATTACAAAAACAATTAGATGAGTTTTGTATAGATGTAAAAAACAATTGATAAAATAGTTATGAAAGTAGATTTTAGATAGAATACCATTCTTTTTAAAACAGCAAAAAATAATAAGGTTGAGAGAATGAAAAAACTTTTTTTAATAATTGGAGCACCTGGAAGTGGAAAAACAACAGATGCAGAGCTAATCGCAGCAAAACACGAGAATATTACTCATTATTCAACAGGTGATATGTTTAGAGCTGAAGTTGCAAGTGGAAGTGAAAGAGGGCAGTTAATTGATTCTTATGTTAGTAAAGGTAACTTAGTTCCTATTGATATTGTTATTGAAACAATAGTTACTGCTATTAAAAATGCTCCAACAAATATCGTTGTTATCGATGGGTATCCAAGAAGTAGTGAACAAATGATGGAGCTAGATAGATATTTAATGAATGAAACAGAAGTTGAGCTTGTTAATGTTATTGAAGTTGAAGTATCTGAAGAAGTAGCATGTGATAGAGTTTTAGGAAGAGCTAGAGGTGCTGATGATAATGAGCAAGTATTTAAAAACAGAATGAGTGTTTATTTAGAGCCATTAGAAGAACTTCAACTATTTTATAGTGCAAAAGATATTTTAAAGAAAATTAATGGTGAAAGAACTATTGAAGAAATAGTTGATGAAATGGATAATTTTATTCAATCAAGAATTTAATTAATATTATCACTAAGTTTACTTAATGGGCGTCTGGAAAGGTGCCCATTTTTTATGGATAAATTTTAAGGTTTATTATAAAATTTAAATTTAAAGCCTTTATCTTCAGGATATTTTTCTAAATTAAAATCTTTCCAAACTTTTTTGCAAATAGGATTTCCTTTGTCATATCCATCTTTTGCAAAAGCATGAGCTCTTCCAAAATTTGTAAAAACACCTTTTCCTGAGGCGTACATAAGTGATAAATTACATTGAGCAGTAACATATCCTTGTTTTGAAGCTTTTTCAAAATAATTAACAGCAAGTTTATAATCTTTATCTACTACAACACCTAATAAATAATACATTCCCATTCTGTTTTGAGAAGCAGCATGATTTTGTTTTGATAAAGAAGAGAATACTTCATAAGCTTTTTGCGGATTGTAAGTAGAAGTTTTTTTATTTGTGTAAAGCACTCCTAAGTTGTATGTGGCTTTTTGATTGCCTAACAAAGAAGCCTTTTCAAAATTTGTAAATGCTTGTTTGTAATCTCTTTTCTTGTAATACTCTTTTCCTTGTTCAAAATATACATCTGCTTTTTGAGTCTTTTCTATTGCATCAAAAACATCGTTACTAAATAAAAATGGTGCTATTAAAACTACAAAGAAAACTATTTTTCTCATACAATTTCTCTTTTTATATTTGGTTTTAATGATGTTAAAATTTCATAAGTAATTGTATTATGAATTTTTGCCAACTCTTTAACATTGTCAAAAAGGCAAACTACATTATCTTGGCTATTTAAACAAAGATTGTCCATAGAAACTCTTCCAATTAGATCAAAACCCTGTGGAGTAGTATATTTTTGATTTTCATTAATTCTTAAAAAACCATCTCCATAACCAACATCATAAGTTGAAATTTTCATATCATATGGAATTTTATAACTCCCTCCATATCCAATTTTTTGATTTTTATAAACACTTCTTGTAGAAATTTTATTTGTATATAAAGATAAAACAGGTTTTAAATCTGGCATTGGAAAAATTTCATCAGTTTCTAAATATCCATATAAACAAATACCAACTCGAACCATATCATCTTCACAAAAATTGCTTCTAAATGTTGCAGATGAATTAAAGCTGTGAAAGCTAGGAATTGGTAAAAAAAGTTTTTCACATATTTTTTTTACTTCATTTTTTATAACTTTAAAATTTTCATTTTGCCAAAAAAAATCAGAGCCTATTTCATCGGCACTTCTGTGATGTGTGAAAACTCCAGAAACTGTTAAATTATTATCAATAGCCCTTAAAAAGGCAGTTTCAAGCTCATTGATATCTATACCATTTCTATGCATTCCACTATCTACTTTAAGGTGTATTTTATAATTTTTTGGTATGCACTCTATCTCTTCAAGTGAATTAATTGCTATGTGAAAAGTATGTGAATAACTTTGAACATTAGTATCAGCTAGTATTAAGATTGTTTCAAATAGTGTCTCAATTTCTTTTGCTTCCCAAAAATTGCGAACTACTGCATTTTTTATTCCAAATTCTTTGCAAAGTAAAGCAATTTCTTTTAATCCATGTCCATATGCATTGTCTTTTAAAACGACAGAAATTTTATTTTTATTACCTACTTTTTGTTCTATTAATTTTAAATTGTGAAAAAGATGTGATTTATTTATTAATATTTTTGCCAAATGTTATTCCAAATTAGTGTTAAAATGATTAAATAGAACAATAGCATCTTTTTCGTTTAAAACCTCTTTGAGTAGTTCTACATTTGCACTTTTTATTGCATCAAATGTTCCAAAATATAAAAGAAGTTTTTTGATTTTTGCTTCACCAATACCATGTAACTGAAGAAGGGAAATTTGTTTATCCTCTTTTCTTTTTTGTTTTTTATGAAATTCAATTGCAAATCTATGTGCTTCGTCTCTTTGTCTTTGTACAAATTGAAGCCTTTGATCACTACTTTTTAGTTTTAGCTCTTTAAACTCACCATCTTTTATATAGTGTAAAATATCTTTTGCAGCTCCTTTTGCTCTATGAGCTTTAAAATCAATCTTCTCTTTTGCAATTGCTATAATATCAAGATTTACTCCAACTGACTGAACTATTTCATTTGCAAGTTTTAATAAAGTAGCACCACCATCTAAAATCCACAAATCAGGAGCTGGATTTTTTTCAAAGCTTTCAACTCTACGCATCAGTAATTCTCTCATTTGCGAGTATTCATCATTTGCTTCTAAATTGTAGTGTCTGAAATCTTTTTTGACAAAGTTATCTTCCCAAACAATCATTGCCCCAACACTTGCTTGTCCCATCATATGAGAATTGTCAAAGCACTCAATTCTATTTGGAGTTTTTTCTAAGTTAAACAGTGTTTTAAGTTCTGTATAAATTGTAGAAGTATTTTTAGATAAATCAATTCTTAAAAGTTCTTCTGCATTGTTTAATGCAATATCAACAATCTCTTTCTTCTTACCAAGTTTAGGAAAGTTTATAGAGATTTTTTTATTAAATTGTTCATTTAAAAACTCTTCTAAATCTTCTTTGTTTTCTAAATTGTGTGCTACTAAAACCTCTTTTGGTAAAATTGGTATTTCATTGTTATAGTAATTTACAATTGCTCTTGCATAAGCTTCATTATAATCAATTTCCAAATCATTATCAAAAAAATCAAGTTTTATAAAATCATGATTTGATGAAACTAGCTTTCCATCTCTTATAAACATTCTTACAACAACTGCTTTTTTTACTCCTTGCATAATTGCAAAAATATCTAAGTTTGTATTGCTTGCTAAGTCCATACCAGTTTTGATTTGCGATTTTTCAATTGTTTTAATTCTCTCTCTTAAAACCATAGCTTCTTCAAATCGGAATTCATTTGAATATTCTTGCATTTTTGTGTTTAGTTTGGTTATTAGTTTTGATTTGTTGTAAATAAACTCCAATGCACTATTTACGACATTGTTATAATCTTCTTTTGTAATTTTTTCTTCACAAGGAGCGTAGCACCTTTTAATTTGATGAAATAAACAAGCTTTTTTTGATTTGACACAAGATTTTTTTTGCACAAGTGGAACTATTTCGTAAATAGAGTCTAAAATATCTCTAGCTCCACTAGAGTATGGACCAAAGTATTTTATGTTTGGGTTTTTTAAGATTTTTCTAGTAATTTCAAGTCTAGGAAAGTCATCATTTAAATCAATATAAATATATGGATATGTTTTATCATCTCTTAGTAAAATATTGTATTTTGGTTTTAATTGTTTTATAAGTGAGTTTTCTAAAATTAAGGCATCGTGTTCGTTTGGTACAACTATCCAGTTTATATCAACAACTTCACAAATCATTTTGTAAATTCTAGGACCTAGTCTGTCTGATGGAGCTAAAATAGGAGTAAATTTAAAATATGATTTTACTCTATTTTTGAGATTTTTTGCTTTTCCAATATATAACAAATGACCATGTTTATCAAAGTATTGATACACACCAGAGTTTTGAGGGAGTTGTTTGAGTTTATCTTCTAAATTCATCGGTGGATTATATCGAAAAAAAGCTTTAAAAACCACAATAATTAGATTGATTATTTAAGCAAAATTTAATAAAATTTAAGCAAGGTTTAATAATAAAAGGCGCATAATTAAGGTAACCAACAATAGGAGGTGTTAATGAGTAGGACTCAACATTTTTAGTATTGTTAAAACAAAAATTGAATAACAATTGACTGAAGTAGTCATAAAGCAGATAAAAGTTTGTTTGCTTGATATTGAAAAAAGGGAAAAAGGTGAAAATCTTCTTCCCTTTTTTAGTTTAAACTTGAAAAAGACTTAAAATGGAATTTTACCAACAATTATATCTTGATGATTAACAAACTGCTCACACTTGATACCATTTAAATTT
>CAYJFN010000033.1:4117-6491 GCA_964369325.1 uncultured Arcobacteraceae bacterium | reverse complement strand
TTCTTGCCATTTTTTAGTATGTCCACCTTGTTTTTTCGAAAAATCATTTAGATGAAACATAACAGCGTGTGCATATTCGTGAGGTATTACTTGATTAATCATATAATCAAGACTCTCTTTAAATCTTTTTTTATTTAAATAGATGATTATTTCTTGTTCATTTGTATAAACTGCAGCTCCATAAAGACTACTTGGTATTTTATCTGAAATAAGTATTGGTACATTTAAATCAAACTCATAGTTTTGTATAAGTAGTTTTCTTGTCTCTTGTTTTTTATCAAAAATCATTTTTTGAATATTTTGTGAAAGTGGATTGTTATCAAACTGATAATTCTTATACCAATTATATGCCAACAATACAACACTTACCACAACAATAGCAAAAAAAAGTTTATATAGTTTTTGTATAAACATAACTTTATCTATGAAACAACTTTCATTAGTACATCACGATAGTGATTTAGTTCTTTCATTTTGGTATCATCTTGATTATTAATATCTGGATGATATTTTCTTGCAAGCTCTTTATATCTTTTTTTTATTTCTTCTTTTGTAGGAGTAGAAGTAAATCCAAAGAACTCTTTTGCTTTTTGTATATCATCATATCTTGGTGCATTACCAAAATTTGTTCCATTGAAGTTTTGAAAATCTTCAAAGCCACTAAAATCTTGATTGTTAAAATCTCTTGAGTTAAAATGGGCTCTAAATGCACTTTGTTGTTCTCTAAATTGTTTAACTTTTTTATAAATAAAAAAATACCCCAAAATAACAATTACTGCAATGATAATTAAAAAAGTACCAAAATTAGTAAAAATTAAATAAAGTATAAAAAATAGAATTGTAAATCGTATTAATCTACTAAAGAAATAGTCTATATTGTTCATAAATTAAAGTGTTCCTAAAAATGTAATTTGTATTATACTGTTTTACAACTATAATATAGTTGATAATTAAAATGCGATTATACTAATTAAAGATTAATGATTTTTTAATAAAAAGAAAGTAAATAGATGAATATAGAAATAACTCTAGCAATAATTACATTTTTTACTTCAGCTATTGCGGGAGTTATTGGACTTGGTGGTGGAATGATTCTAATCGCTGTTTTACCATCATTTTTACCTGCAAATGCACTTATTCCTGTTCATGGGTTAACTCAAATGTCAAGCAATGTATCTAGAGCAATTTTTGGGTATAAAGATATACAATATGAGATTGTGCCAAAATTTTTAATAGGTTCATTGTTAGGCATAACTCTTTTTTCATCTATTTTATTTTTTATGTCTTTAAAATATGTTCCTTTATTTATAGGAATTTATATTTTATTGTCTTTATGGAGTAATTCATTTAATGAAAAAATAAAACAATATGAAAACTACTATATAATAGGTTTTTTTCAAACAGGGCTTTCCGTAATTGTAGGTGCAACTGGACCTCTTGCAACAACACTTTTGTTAAAAGATTATCAAGACAAAGATAAAGTTGTAGCTACTGCTGCGGCATTAATGAGTATTACTCATATATTTAAAGTGATTGTATTCATTTTTTTTGGTTTTGTTTTTTCTAATTATTTAAGCATACTAGTGGCTATGATAATTGCAGCAATTGCGGGAAGTTATGTAGGGACAAAATTAAGAGACAAAATAGATGGTAAAAAATTCTTACTATTACTTAAAATTTTACTTTCTATTTTGGCTATTAACTTGATATTTTCTTTGTTGGTAGAGCTATGAAAAGTATATTTAAATCAAAAGAATTTTTACTTTATTTATTCTCAATTTGTATGATTTTATCATACACAGCTTGGAATAGTTTGTTAAATAATTTTGTTATAGAAGTAGCATCTTTTAATGGAAGTCAAATAGGAATTCTACAAAGTTTAAGAGAAGTCCCAGGATTTTTGGCTTTTAGTGTAGTTCTTGTACTTTTTTTAATTAAGCAACAACATTTGGCATATTTGTCAATTATTGTTTTAGGTTTTGGTACATTATTAACAGGATATTTTCCTTCAGTAATTGGATTGTATATTACAACAGTTATCATATCTATTGGATTTCACTACTTAGAGACTTTAAATCAATCATTAAGCCTTCAATGGTTGGATAAAGAAAAAGCACCACTAATACTTGGAAAAATAACAGCTGCAAAATCATTAACAGGATTAGTTGTAATTGCAGTTATTTTTGTGCTGATGAAGTATTTTGATTTTGCATATAAAAGCATTTATTTGATTTTTGGTGGAATTACAATTTTTATTGGTGTAGTCTGTTGGATTTTTTTTGAACATTTTAAAGATGATATTGTTCAAGAAAAAAAACTAAAAATAAAAAAAGAGTATTGGCTTTTTTATCTTTTGACTTTTTTAGCAGGTGCA
>CAYJFN010000033.1:2182-4107 GCA_964369325.1 uncultured Arcobacteraceae bacterium | reverse complement strand
TAAGTGTTGAGAATATGCTTATTTTACTTTTTGTGAATTTAATTTTTAATATATTGTTTGCACCAATAATTGGAAAGTTTGTTATGAAGTTTGGTGAACGAAAGAGTTTGCATGTAGAATATTTGGGATTGATAATTGTTTTTGTCTCTTACGCTTTTGTAGATAGTTTGTATGTCGTATATTTTTTGTATATTTTAGACAATATTTTATTTACAATGAGTTTAGCACTTAAAACATATTTTCAAAAAATTGCAAATCCAAAAGATATTTCAACTGCAAGTGCAGTCAGTTTTACAATTAACCATATAGGAGCTATATTTTTACCTTTTTTACTTGGAATAGTTTGGTTGTATTCTTACTCACTAGTATTTATAATTGGAGCAATAATTGCGCTGTGTTCTTTCGTTTTAACAACATTTATTCCAATAAATCCACAACAAGGTTGCGAAACAAGATTCAAAGAGAAATTGCTAAATAAATAGCTTTAAAATTTTACTAACGATATTTTAGATAATATATCAAAAAATTTTAATAGGAAGAAAATATGGCAATTTATACATGTGGACACACATCACCAGATTCAGATTCAATTTGTTCAGCTATTTCACTAGCTTATTTATTAGGTAAAATAGGAAAAGAATCAATTCCAGCAAGACAAGGAGAAATTGCTCCTGATACACAATTTATTTTAGATAAATTTAACTGTGAAGCACCAATTTTAAAAACTTCATATGCAAATGAAGAGATATATTTAACAGACCATTCTGATATTGCACAATCACCAAAAGATATAAAAGAAGCAACAGTTGTAGGAATAGTTGACCATCATAAACTAGGAGACATAACAACTTCAATGCCATTAGAGTGTTGGATTAGGCCAGTTGGTTGTACAAATACAATTATAAAAGAAATGTATGACTATCATAAAATTGAAATACCAAAAGATATAGCTGGAATTATGCTTTGTGCAATTTTAAGCGATACAGTTTTATTTAAATCACCAACTTGTACACCTTTGGATATCCAAGTTGCAAAAGAACTTGCTCAAATTGCTGGAATAAATGACTATGTAGCTCTTGGTATGGAGATGTTTAAAGTAAAATCTGCAGTTGATGGAGTAAGTGCAAGAGAGCTCGTTTTAAGAGATTATAAGCCATTTGATATGCATGGACATCAAGTAGGAATTGGTCAATTAGAAGTAATAGATTTGGCTATTTTTGATAATGTAAAAGATGAACTACAAGCAGATTTAGAAAAATTAAAAAAAGAACAAAACCTTCATACAGCTTGTTTGATATTAACGGATATAATGAAAGAAGGAAGTGAAGTAATAGTAATTTCAGATGAAATTTCTATTTTTGAAAAAGCATTTAATTGTAAATTAGAAAATAATAGAGTTTGGCTTGATGGTTGTTTAAGTAGAAAAAAACAAATTATCCCATTTTTAGAGCCTGCATTTTTGAAATAGAAAATAAATTATTAAATATAAATAATTTTTTCGTTACATTTTTTTGTTATTTTTAAAGGGGAAGTAAAGCTTTTTTTTGCTACCCTTTAGGTTCAATTAATTTGATTTATTTTAAATATAGGAATATTTATGTCTTTTAAATTTAGAATTGCAATATTTTTATTTGCATTTTTTGGATTATCATTTTTCTCTATTATTTTTATTGGTGGAAACATATTGAAACAAGCAATAGATGAGAAAGAAAGAGCTTTTTTATTAGCATATACAAAATCGCTTGAAGGAGTAATTCCAAAAGGTGGATATGATGAGATGTTAAAAAATCTTGGAATGCAAAATGCTTCTAAAGAAGAAAAAATAGAAGCTTTAAATAAAGAACTTGGAAAAGATACAGAAAGAGCAGCTGCGTCAGAAGAAGGTTTAGGATTAGGATTTTATAGTATTGAATTAGACGCAATTG
>CAYJFN010000033.1:0-2172 GCA_964369325.1 uncultured Arcobacteraceae bacterium | reverse complement strand
AAAGACTATGGACATACTGTAGGACAACCTATAAGTAAAGAACATCCTGCAAGAAATGTAATGAATACAAATATTCCTGAAGTAAGTTATGGTTCTATGGTTCGTGGAAATATTCTTAACTCAATGTATCCAATTCAAAGAGATGGAAAAGTAATTGGATATGTATGGGCTAATCATTTTGAAGATGATGTACTTGAAGAGATACAAGCATATACAAACAAAAGTTATACAATTTTAGGAATTAGTTTTATAGTTATTAGCTTTTTACTAGTTGCATTGGCAAGATTTTTCTTAAGAGATATTGAAACGTTAGTTATAGGAATTGATAATATAAGAAATGATTTATCTTCTCGTATACCTCTTATAAATGGTGAATTAGGTAGAGTTGCTAAAAGTATTAATATTATGACAGATGAACTAGAAAAAGCTAACGTAGAAGCAAAAAGAGCAGTTAAGGTTCTTCAGAATATTTTAAATAATACTGGTGTTGCTGTACTAATTTGTGATGTAGAAAAGAGAAATTTAATATTCTCAAATGATACTTTAGAAAATGATTTTGGTTTTAATTCAGATTTAGAAGATGAATATCTAAAGATTTTTTATGATTCTAGTCATTTAATTCAAAATCTTAAAAATGATGGAAATATTGACTATAGTAAACACACAAGAGAAATAATTATACAACAAATAAATAAATATGCTTTAATCACAGAAAGATTGATAACTTGGCATGATGGAAGAACTGTTTTATTGGTAGCTGGACTTGATATTACTGAAAGAAAGGCTTTAATTGATGCAGAACATGCAAACAAAGCACAAAGAGAGTTTTTAGCAAGAATGAGCCATGAAATAAGAACACCACTAAATGGTGTAATAGGTATGGCACATCTTGCACTTGAAGCACAAGATGAAGAGAATACTAAGAAATATGTCACAAAAATAAAAACATCTGGGGATTTACTTCTTAATATTATCAATGACATTTTAGATTTTTCTACAATAGAAGCAGGAAAAATGTCAATAGAACAAAGAATAATCAACTTACATGAAATTATTGACAATGTAAAAGATTTGGTAGAACCAAAAATAAAAGCAAGTGGTGTAGATTTTATTTTAGAAATTGATGAGAGTGTACCAACATATGTAGTTGGAGATAGTTTAAGACTTACTCAAATTCTTATGAACTTACTTGGTAATGCATCTAAATTTACTCAAAAAGGTTATGTAAAATTATCAATTAAAACAGAGAAAAGAGAAGATAAAGTTCTTAGATTTATTTGTGATGTAGAAGATAGTGGAATTGGTATGACAAAAGAGCAACAAGATGCTTTATTTAAGCCATTTACACAAGCAGATGCTTCTACAACTAGAAAATTTGGAGGAACAGGTTTAGGGTTATCTATTTGTAAGGCACTAGTTGAACTTATGGATGGTGAAATTTCTGTTTCAAGCCAAGAAACAAAAGGAACAACTTTTTCATTTTATGTAAATTTAGAAGAATACGATAAAGAAATTGATGAAATTGTAGAAAAATATGAGCCATGGAAAGATACAAGATATGATGGGCATACTTTCCTTTTAGCTGAAGACAATGATATAAATGTAGAAATAGCAGTTGCAGTGCTTAAAAATTTTGGAGTAACTGTAGATGTTGCAAACAATGGGCAAGAAGCAGTTGAAATGTTTATGCAAAAAGATTATTCTTTAGTACTTATGGACTTAAGAATGCCAATTATGAATGGACTTGATGCTACTAAGGCTATTAGAAGTAGCGGTAAACATGATGCAAAAACTATTCCTATTATTGCTATGACTGCAAATGCAATGGATGAAGATAGACAAAACTCACTTGATGCAGGGATGAATGAACACACTTCAAAACCAATAAATGTAATGGAACTTAAAAAGATTTTCTATCATATTTTAAGTAATCCTAAGCAAAGTGATATTGAAGAAGCATAAATACAAACTTACTTTCAAAGGGTTGTTTTTAACAACCCTTTTTTTATATCCAAATTTAATAAATAGGAAATATATATATGACAAATAATATAAAAAGATTATTAGCAATTGCATCATTTATGATGGCTTTAGCTATCTCAATTGGAGCTTTTGGCGCTCATGGCTTAAAAGCTATGGTTGAGCCAAATATGTTAAAAACTTTTAACACAG
>CAYJFN010000032.1:3324-11955 GCA_964369325.1 uncultured Arcobacteraceae bacterium | reverse complement strand
TTAAATTCATAAGTAAAAGAACGAGATCTAATAGCACTTGTAAGTGTAAAAAATGGATTCTCTGTACTTGCACCTATAATAATAGCATCATAATTCTCCATGATAGGAAGAAGTACTTCTTGTTGGTTTTTAGAAAGCCTATGTACCTCATCTATAAATACCAATGGTTTAATAAGAGAATTTTCATATCTTTTAAATACTGTTCTTAAGTCTTCTACTTTTATAGTAGTTGCATTAAAGTAGTAATAATCTGTTTCAATTGTTTTTGCTATGATTTTTGCAAGTGTTGTTTTACCAGTTCCTGGTTTTCCGTAAAAAAAGAGATGAGGAATTTCTCTTTTTTTTATGAGTTTATATAAAGCTTTATTAGAGCCTATGATATGAGATTGCCCAATAAAATTTTCTAAAGAAGTTGGCCTTAATTTGGTTGCTAAGTTACTCATGTATTTCAACATCACCTATAAAGCTTCTTAGGTTTTTATATTCCTCCCTTGATAAATATCTCTTCTTTCCTGTAGGTAGATTGTTTAGTGTAATACCACCAAAATCTACTCTTTTTAAATCTAATACATCTAAATCAAAATGAGCAAAAAACCTTCTTAGTTCTCTATTCTTACCCTCTGCAATTGCAACTTTGATTTTAGAATAATTTTTATTATTTGAAATGATTTGATATGCAATAAAAGGAGCAAATGTCATTGATTTTATTTTACTATCACTTCTTGCTCCTTTTGATGCATCTTCTAATTCAAGCCCTTCAATCATTGCAGTTTCTATTGCTTTTGTAATAAACCCATTTACTTTTATTTTATATACTCTTTCCAAATTTGAATGCACTAGTTTATTTAAAACATCTACAGAGTCTGTTAAAAGTAGAACTCCTTCACTAGCAAAATCAAGTCTTCCCACAGGTAAAAAATGTTGATATTTTTTACCTAGTGTGTCAAAAATTGTTCTTCTACCTTGTGGGTCCGATTTTGTAACTAGCTCACCTTTTGGCTTATTATAAACTATTACAGTAACTATTTTATTTTTTTCAACTTTTATGGTTCTTCCATTTATTGCTACAATATCAGTTGAATTTACTTTGCATCCCATATCAGTAACTGGCTTTTTATTTATGCTTACTCTTCCTTCTGCGATTAGCTTATCAGCTTCTCTTCTTGAGTATTCAGTATTGTGAGAGATATATTTATTAAGTCTTAAAAACTCTTCCTCTTTTTTATCTAGTTTTTTCATATTTATTCCTATTTTATTCCCGCTTCTATTAGATCATGAATATGAAGTGTTCCTATAAGATTATCATTTTCATCTGTAACTATTAAAAGCTGAATTTTGTAATTTTCTATCATCTCTAAAGCATCGCTTGCTAGCATATTTTTGTTTTTTAATACTCTTGGATTTATAGTTGCAATTTTATAAACTTCACAATCCAAAGAAAAATCATCTTTCATTAATGCTCTTCTTAAATCACCGTCGCTTAAAACACCTACTACTTTATTACTTTCGTCAGTTATAATAACATTTCCAAGGCGACCTTCATTTATCACTACAATGGCATCTTTTAGTTTTGTTTCACGTGAAACAATTGGAAGGTTGTCTTTTTTCAATAAGTCATCTACTTTAACAAAAAGCTTTTTACCCAAACTTCCACCTGGATGAAATGATGCAAAATCTTCTTTTTGGAAGTCTCTTTTTTTCATTAGACAAACTGCAAGTGCATCTCCCATGGACATAGTTAATGTTGTCGAAGATGTTGGAGCAGTATCAAGAGGACACGCCTCTTTTGTTACTCCAATATTAAAAAATATATCTGCGTACTGTGCCAATGTTGAATTTGGATTCTTTGCCATTGCAATTAATGGTATATCAAATCTTTTTAGATGTGGTAGAATTTGAATAAGCTCTTCACTCTCTCCACTATATGAAATAGCTAATACAATGTCATTTTTCCCAATCATTCCTAAATCACCATGCATAGCTTCTGTTGGATGAAGAAAAAATGAACTTGTTCCAGTACTAGCAAAAGTTGCAGCAATCTTTGCTCCAACTAATCCAGACTTACCAACACCTGTAACAATAAGTTTACCTTCACATTTTACTATTAGTTCAACTGCTTGTTCAAACTCACTTCCAATATTTAAAGAAGCGTTCAACAACTCATTTGCTTCTATTTCTAAAACTTCTTTTGCAATGGCTTGGAAATTCATTATTTTACCCTTACTGAACAAATAGTGTTGGCACGATCATTGGATATTTTTTATATTTTCGCACACAATGCTTTCTAACAACTTTTCTTAATTCATCTTCTAAAATTTTATTGTTTTTTAGAATACCTGGTTTACAGTTTGAAAGAAATGTTACAAGCAGCTCTTCTATCTCGACAGAGAAAGCTTTATCCTGTTTATCTGGAACTAAACCAAATGATCTTACTCTTGGCATTTGCACAATTTTTCTTTCATTTTCACTTATTTGTGCAACTATCATAACAACACCTTCATTTGCCATTGTTTGTCTATCTATAACAACGTCATCAGATATTTTATGATTTAATTGGTTATCAATATATACTTTTCCTGTTTTAACCGATTTAGCTTTTTTCAAATATTTTGGAGTAACCTCAATTTGCTCACCATCACTCATTACATATATATTTCTTTCCAACACTCCACAATCAACTGCTGTTTGTGCATGTTTTAAAGCATGATTATATTCTCCATGAACTGGCAAAAAGAATTTTGGTTTTATAAGTCTTAGCATCAATTTTTGTTCTTCTTGAGCAGCATGACCAGAAACGTGTATTTCACTAAAATCTTGATATGCAACTTTTGCACCTGCTTTTAGCAAGTGATTTATAATTGTTGATACACTTGATTCATTTCCAGGAATTGCTCTTGCTGAAAGAATTATTTGATCATCCTCTTTTATTTTAATATGCCTATGCTCATGAATTGACATTCTATACAATGCACTCATAGACTCACCTTGACTTCCTGTTGTTACTATTAAAATCTCTTTATCTTCATATTTATGAACTTCATGAGCATCAATAAATTGATCTTTTGGAAATTTGATATATCCTAATTTCATAGATAATTCTAAATTTTTCTCCATAGATCTACCAATTACACAAATTTTTCTTCCATATTTTAAGCCATACTCTATAGCTTGTGAAACTCTATGAATATTAGATGAGAAAGTTGACATAATAACTCGACCTTTTGAACGAGCAAAAAGATTGTCAAAAGTTGGACCTATTGTCTTTTCTGATTTTGTAAAACCTGGTGAATGAGAATTTGTTGAATCACTCATTAAAAGTAAAACACCTTTTTCACCATAATATGCTAGTCTATGTAAATCTGTAGGAAAACCATCTATTGGAGTGTGATCTATTTTAAAATCTCCTGTATGTACAATTGTTCCTGCGTCTGTTGTAATAGCAAGTGCAGATGAGTCAATAATTGAGTGGGTAATATGCATCCACTCTATCTCAAAATCCCCTATTTTATAAGGAACTCTTTTTTCAATTGCTCTAAAATATTTTCTATGCTCCCTCATTTTATGTTCATCAAATTTTGCACCAATCATTTCTAAAGGTAGAGATGTACCATACACAGGAAATTGCATCTCTTTAAACAAATATGGCATTGCTCCAATATGATCTTCATGTCCATGAGTCAGTACTATTCCCACAACTTTATTTTTTATCTCTCTTAAATATGTAAAGTCTGGGATTAAAATATCAACTCCATGCATATTCTCATCAGGAAAGCTCATTCCTACATCAACAATAATAGCACTATTTTCTGTCTCTATTACCATCATATTTCCACCAATTTCACCTAAACCTCCTAATGGAGTAATTCTTATTTTAGAAGAAGTATTTAAATTCAATTTATAGTGAGGATTTAATCTATCTTTATGAGATTTTTCATTAATTGCGTGAGCTTTTTTTAAATCACTTGACCAATTAGCTTTTTCTTCTGTATTTTGTGCTGATTGATTATTTTTTCTTTTATTATAGTTGGGCTTTTTTTTGTTTGGGGTAGCTTCCGCAGTTACATTCTCTTCATTTAAAGCTTTATTTACTTTTTCGTTAAAATTTCTCTTATTCTTGTTTTGTCTAGGCTTACTAGGAGCTCTTTTAGTTTTGCTTTCATTATCTTCACTTTTATCAGTGATTACATTCTCTATATTAGCTTGTTGAGCAACTACTTTATTCTCTTCTTTGTTTTCTATCATTTATTATCACCTTTTCATACATTTGGCGATACAAAGATGGGCTTACTTCATGAGGTCGAACATTTTCATTTATATCAAGCTCTTTATAAATATGTTCTAAAAAAGATTTTTCAATTATGCTAGAAAGATTTTTTGAAAGCTTTTTCCTTGGCTGAACAAACGCAACCTTTAAAAATCTTTTAAACTCATTGTCTAGCTTTACGCTAGAATCTTTTTTAATATATAGCACTGAAGATACAACTTTAGGAGCTGGCTCAAAAGAAGTAGGAGGAACATCAAAGAGTATTTTTGTCTCTATTGAGCTTAGTTTTGCAATGACCCCTAAAGAAGAAAACTCTTTATCCCCTTGTGTCGCTGCAAATTTTTCTGCTACTTCTTTTTGAATCATAACAATTATGTGCTCACAATTATTATCTTCAATAGCTTGTAATATAATGTTTGTTGCTATATAGTAAGGTAGGTTTGCGATTAAGTCATATCTACTACTATATAAAGTACCTTTTTGTTTCCAAATATCTAAAACATCTGTATGTACTAGACTAAATGTACTTTTATCTATCTCATTTTCGAACTTAGTTCTTAATATACCTAATAAATCTGTATCGATCTCATAAGCAGTCACATCTTTGTATTTGAGCATTTTTTGCGTCAAATCACCTAAGCCAGGGCCAATTTCTATCACATGATTTGTATTGTTGGGCATCGCTTCGATGATTTTGTTTAAGATTGACTCATCTTTTAAAAAATTTTGTCCAAATCTCTTTTTTGCTTTTATCTGTTCCATAAGATGGCAAGTATATCTGATATTAACTTATAATTAGATAATATACGATATAGAAACTTAAAGGAAACTATATTTATGAGTACATTTGCAAAAAGAATCATTCCTTGTTTAGATGTAGACAATGGAAGAGTTGTAAAAGGCATCAATTTTGTAGGACTTAGAGATGCAGGCGATCCCGTTGAAGTTGCAAAAAGGTACAATTCAGAGGGAGCTGATGAAATTACATTTTTAGACATAACAGCTAGTCATCAAGATAGAGATACAATAGTTGATATAGTTAAAGATGTAGCAAAAGAGGTTTTTATTCCCCTTACAGTTGGTGGTGGGATTAGAAAACTTGATGATATATATAAACTATTAAATGTAGGTTGCGATAAAGTATCTATAAATTCTAGTGCTGTTGCTAATCCTTCTTTTATAAATGAAAGTGCAAAAAGATTTGGTAGTCAATGTATCATTGTAGCTATTGATGTAAAAAAAGTTGCGGACGGAACGTATCACGTTTTTGTAAAAGGCGGGAGAGAAGATACAAAATTAGATGCAATTGAGTGGGCAAAAGAGGTGTATAATAGAGGAGCAGGTGAAATACTACTTACTTCTATGGACACAGATGGAGCAAAAACAGGGTTTGAACTCAATATTACAGAACAAATTTCAAAAATAGTTGATATTCCTGTTATCGCTTCAGGAGGTGCAGGAACAATGCAACACATAAAAGAAGCTTTTGAACATGGTGCAAGTGCAGCTTTAGCTGCTTCAATCTTTCATTTTAAAGAGATTGATATTATGGATTTAAAAAGATATCTAGCTAAAAATTCTATTCCAGTGAGGTTATAATTATGAAATTACCATTAATGTTATCGTTACCATTTATTGTATTTGGTTTTGATTTAAATTTTTCAAAGGAGTTTACAAAATCTTTAACTCCCAATGAATTAACAAGTGATGTTAGAGTTGTAATTGAAAATAAAGATGAAAAAAGTGTTTTATCAAGTCTAAATAAATACAATGATTTCTTGAAAGATTATGATGATGTCGAAAAATCAAATGTGTCAATGTCTGTTACTCCTAAATATTCATATAAAAATGGTACATCTACTTTTGAAGGATACAGAGGAGCACTGAACTATACAATCTCTTCTAAGAAGAGTAAAAAAGTTAAAAAGTTTCTTGAAAAATTCTACTCTTTAGAAAAAGCTGAAGGTGTTTCTTTACAAATGCCAACAATGAGATGGCAAATAGATAATAAAATGTATGAAAAAGCAACTAGTGAATTAAAAATAGATTCTATTCTTTGGGCAAAAGAGTATGCTAAAGAACTTTCAGATGAGATTGATGAAGAGTGTGAAGTTGAAGCTATTAATTTAGGTGGAAACTTTACAAGACCAATGAACTTTAGAAGTGAAGCCATTATGTATAAAAGCGATAGTGCTATAAGTGTTCCTATAGTAGAAAATCTAGAACAAAATATTACTATACAAGCAAATATACTTTTGGAGTGTAAATGATTATATGTGCAGGAAGATGCGAGACATTTTCTTTTGCAACTTCAATAGGTGTTGGATTAATAGAGAGTTCTATAAATCTTACAAAAATATGCTTATTTGATAAACCAGACTTCCTTTTATTTATAGGAAGTGCTGGTAGCTATGGCAATCATAATATTTTTGACGTAGTAACCTCAACTAGTGCAGCAAATATAGAACTCTCTTTTTTAAATGACGATTGCTATACTCCCTTGGAAAACGTATTAAATTCTGAAAATAAAATGGTAAAAAATGAAACTATCGTAAATAGTTCTAACTATATTTCAACAAACTTTGAACTAAGCAGAAATTTCAACAACTATAACATTAGCATTGAAAATATGGAATTTTACTCTATATTAAGTGTTGCGAAAGAGTTTAATATAGATGTAGCTGGAATTTTTGTTGTTACAAACTACACTAATAAAAATGCGCACAAAGAGTTTATTGAAAATCATTCAAAAGCAATGGATACTTTAACAAATTATCTACTAGAACAAAAAATTATCAAATAGTTTCACGTGAAACATTATTAAAAGGAAATTTGTGAATTCAATTTATGATTACACATTAGAAGAGTTACAAAAAGAGTTAAAACCATCTTTTAGAGCTAAACAAGTTTATAATTGGCTTTATAAAAAATATGTAACAAATTTTGATGAAATGAAAAATCTACCAAATGACTTAAAAGAGAGTTTAAAAACTAACTACACTTTAAATGAACTAGAGATTATAAAAAAAGAGAAAAGTAGTGATGGAAGTATTAAGTACCTTTTTAAACTAGCAGATGGTCATACTATTGAAAGTGTTCTTTTACTAATGAAAAGTAAAAAGATAAATGAAGATGGGATAATTGAGAGAAGTGAAAAATATACAGTCTGTATCTCTACACAAGTTGGTTGTAAAGTTGGTTGTAGTTTTTGTCTTACTGCAAAAGGTGGATTTGTAAGAAACCTAAAAGTTAGTGAAATAATTGAACAAATTGTTCAGCTAAAAAAAGACAATAGTATTGCAGAAAACAAAGCGCTAAATATTGTATATATGGGAATGGGAGAACCACTAGATAACTATAATAACCTTATTCAAGCTATTAAAATATTTAGTGAACTTGATGGACTTGCAATTTCAGCAAGAAGGCAAACAATTTCTACAAGTGGAATAAGTACAAAAATAGCAAAACTAGGAAGTGAAAATTTAGGAGTACAACTTGCCATTTCACTTCATGCAGTTGACGATGAGCTAAGAACAGAACTAATTCCAATGAATAAAGCATATAACATTGCTTCAATAATTGAGGCGGTTAAAAATTTTCCAGTTGATGCTAGAAAAAAAGTGATGTTTGAATATTTAGTAATTAAAAATAAAAATGATGATATAGCCTCTGCTCAAAAACTTATTAAAATGCTTAATGGAATAAAAGCAAAAGTAAACTTAATATATTTCAACCCTTATCCTGGAACATCATATCAAAGACCAACAAGGGAAAGTATGATAAAATTCCAAGAATATTTATTAAGCAAAGGACTTATCTGCACAATAAGAGAATCTAAAGGATTAGATATCTCTGCTGCTTGTGGTCAATTAAAAGAAAAGGACTCTAATGGAATTGGTTGATATAGTTATGCTTGGATTTATTGCAGGAGTTGTTATTGTGTCTGCAATAGGCTTTTTTAAAAATTTTAGATAATAAGGATAAAGTTAAATGGCAATTACAAGATTTGCACCCTCACCTACTGGGTATTTACATATTGGTGGCTTAAGAACATCATTATACAACTACTTATGGGCAAAAAAAACAAATGGACAATTCAGACTAAGAATTGAAGATACAGATACTCAAAGAAATAATGAAGATGCTATGAAAGCAATTATTGAAGCTTTTGATTGGGTTGGATTAAATTATGACGACACTGTTGAATATCAATCACAAAGAGTAGATATATACAAAAAGTATATTAACCAACTTTTAGAAGAAGGTAAAGCTTATTATTGTTATATGTCAAAAGAAGAGTTAGATGCTTTAAGAGAAGAACAAATTGCAAATAAACAAACTCCAAGATATGATGGAAGATATAGAGA
>CAYJFN010000032.1:0-3224 GCA_964369325.1 uncultured Arcobacteraceae bacterium | reverse complement strand
ACTCCAAAACAAATTGTTATTTACAATGCACTAGGGTTTGATGTACCAAAATTCTTTCATGTTCCAATGATAAACAATCCAGAAGGTAAAAAATTATCAAAAAGAGATGGTGCAATGGATGTTATTCAATATAAAAGAGATGGTTATTTGGCTGAAGCTCTTTTAAACTTCTTAGTAAGATTAGGCTGGTCAAATAAAGATCAAGAGATTTTTTCAATGGAAGAGATGCTTGAGTTATTTGATCCAAATAACATAAACAAATCTGCATCTGCTTATAATGAAGAAAAATTAAAATGGTTAAATGCTCATTATATTAAAAGTTCATCAAACGAAAGAATACAAGAAGAGCTTAAATTTTTTGAATGCAATTTAGAAAATATCCAAAACAGTGGTTTAATTTTAGATATTTGCAAAGAAAGAGCTCAAACCTTAGTTGAACTAAAAGATGCAATAAGCAATATTTTAAATACTCCTACTTCTTATGAAGAAAAAGGTGTAAATAAATTTGTAAAAGAAGATACTATTAATATTTTAAAAGAGTATTTAGCTCTTTTAGAAGAAAATGAAGAGCAATTAACATCTGTTGAAGATTATGAAAAAATCACAAAACCATTTATAGAAACTAAAGGGTTAAAATTCCCTCAACTATTTCAGCCAATAAGAATTGCTCTAACAGGAGGGACTCAAGCACCTTCAGTTTATGAAATTATGGCAATTTTAGGATACAAAGAAAGTGTTTTAAGATTAAACAGAGCTATTTCTTGTACTTTTTTAAATAATTAGACTAAACCTATGTAAATGCAAAGGTTAAATTAACTTTTGCATTTACAAACTTTTTTCTTTTAATCGTCAAATATTACATTAGTAAAACTTTTAAAATATTACTTTTTTAAATATGTAACTAAATTATAAAAAAAACTCTATTTTATGATTGATTTAATTTAACTTTATGATATAATAGCTGTCACTAGTTGGAGAAAGACTCTACTAGCAGAATAATTTACTTTTATAAGTAATAAAAAAGTTCTATAGAACACAAAGGAATGGGAAAATGAATATCTACGTGGGAAACCTCTCATATAGAATGAGTGACCAAAGTTTAGAAGAAGTATTTGCTAAATTTGGTGCAGTTAAGAGTTGTAAAATCATCAATGACAGAGAAACTGGAAGATCAAAAGGTTTTGCATTTGTTGAAATGAATGAAAGTTCAGATGGACAAAAAGCAATTGATGAGTTAAATGGAAAAGAGATTGAAGGTAGAACTTTAAAAGTAAATGAAGCTAGACCTAGAGCTCCAAGAGAAAGAAGTTCGTACTAATATATTTAGTTGAACAATGAAAAAGGTCGTTATCGGCCTTTTTTTATGCTCTTTTTTTTGAATCATCACTAAATATTAATTTAAAAGTTGTTCCTACACCGATTTTTGAGTCAACATCAATTTTAATATTATATTCTTTACAAATAGAATCAACAATGCTTAACCCTATTCCAAAGCCACCTACAATTTCTGTATCCCTATAAAATCTATTAAAAACCTTAGATAGATTTTTCTTATCGATTCCAATTCCGGTATCTTTGATTATTAAGCAACTATTATCTAATTCAACATAAACACTTCCTCTTACAGGCGTATATTTAATTGCATTTGAAATAAGGTTATTTACGATTCTATGAAGATTTTCTTTATCGATTGCAAAAAAAAGTGAATTGATATTATATTCAAATTTAATTTGTTTTTTTAGTGCAAAAAAGCTGTGATACTCTATTTGTTCTAGCAAAATTGTTTTTAAATCAATTTTTTCTACTATTTTTGAACTTTGCTTGTCTTCATTTAAAAAAAGATAAGTCAAGTCATTGTATATATCACTAATTCTTTTTGCACTGTATGCTACTCTATTTAAAGCTTTTTCATCAAGAAACTTTTTATTATTTACAGACATTATTAATGCTGAGATAGGTGTGTTTAGCTCATGTGTAGTATCTTTAATAAAATTGTTTAGTTTAAGTCTTTGATGTACAATTGGCTTAATGAAGAGTTTAGTTATATAAAATCCTATTAACATAATTATTAAATAAAATAGTATAAATAAAATGATAATATTCTTCTTTAGAGTATTTAAAGCATCAAATAATACAACTTCTTCTATTGCGATATAACCTACTCCTAAATGTCCACTAGCACTAATATCTATTAAAATAAAATTATTGTCAACTTGTGAAAATTTTTTATTTAAATCAATTGATTTTTCTATAGTAGAAATGAGTTCTTTTCCTTCAAAGTCATATATACCAAACTTAAAGCCTTTATCCACTACCAAATCATCTTTTACTAAAGGTATTTTTTGCATATGAGAGTATATAATTCTTGAAGCTAATTTTGAAGCATTTAATTGCATATTAGAAATAGTGATATCTCTATAAAAGCTTGATTTAGTTTCAAAAAACAGCCAGGAAATTATAAGTGATAAGAAAAGTGTTAATATTAAGAAAAAAGAGTAAAAACTATAAAAACTTCTTTTTTCATTTTTCGTTAAAACGATAGCCCACTCCTTTTAGTGTAGTAATAGATTCTTCACCTAATAATTTGCGTAAATTCTTTATATATGTCCTAATCGTAGAAGATAAAGGATATTCCTCGTAGCTCCAAATATTTACACTAAATTCTTCAGCTGATATAATCTTATTTTTGTTATTCAGGAAATACTCTAATACTTTTGCCTCTTTCTTTGGTAAAGTTGTTTTAATGCCATTATTGTCTAATTCATAAGTACTTGAATCATAAGTAATCGTATTTGATATTGTATACTTACTGCTATTTTCTATATTAAACAGTCTTTTTATATTATCTATTCTCAAACTTAATTCTTCTAATTCAAAAGGCTTTTTTAAATAATCATCACATCCACTTTTAAAGCCTTGTTTAACGTCATCTATTTGATTTAAAGAAGTAATAAAAATCGCAGGTGTTTTAATATTTTGAGCTCTTAAATCTTCTAAAAAGTCAAATCCATTCAATAAAGGAACATTCACATCTAATATAAATAGATCAAAAAGCTCCTTATAAGCAAAATCTTGCGCTTCTTGTCCATCAAAAACTGAAATCACATCATAATCTTGGCTTTGTAAAAACTCTGTTATTATCTCATTTAGGATAAAGTCATCTTCTAGTAGTAATATTTTCATAAAGGAAGTATATCACAAAGAGTATTTATATTTCTCCACAA
>CAYJFN010000031.1:0-11958 GCA_964369325.1 uncultured Arcobacteraceae bacterium | reverse complement strand
AGACAAAGTGTAGCAGATGCTATACAATATATTTCATATTATCATCCAGAAGATTTTGTTAAAGCAACAGTAAGTGCTTATGAGAAAGAGCAGTCAGAGGCTGCAAAAAATGCAATTGGTCAAATTTTAATTAACTCAAAAATGTGTGCAATGGGTCACAGACCTTTGTGTCAAGATACAGGAAGTGTAAATGTATTTGTAAAAGTTGGATTAAATGCATCTTTAGAATTAACTAAAGAGCTTGAAGATGTTATTAATGAAGGTGTTGCACTTGGTTATCAAGACCCAAGCAATACTTTAAGATACTCTATTTTAGCAGACCCAGCAGGGAAAAGAACAAATACTAAAAATAATACTCCTGCTGTAATTCATTTTAGTGTTGATAATTCTGATGAAATAGATATAACAGTAGCTGCAAAAGGTGGAGGAAGTGAAAACAAATCTAAATTTGCTATGTTAAATCCAAGTGATTCTATTTATGATTGGGTTATGACAAATGCAAAAGAATTGGGTGCAGGATGGTGTCCTCCAGGTATTATTGGAATTGGAATTGGTGGAAATCCAGAAAAAGCAATGCTTATGGCAAAAGAGGCTTTAATGGGACATGTTGATATTCAAGATTTAATTGCAAAAGGGCCAGAAAATGCAGTTGAAGAGTTAAGACTTAAACTTTATGAAGATATCAATAAAATTGGAATTGGTGCTCAAGGTTTAGGTGGTATGACTACAGTTTTAGATGTTAAAATTTTAGATTATCCATGTCATGCAGCTTCACTTCCTGTTGCTATGATTCCAAACTGTGCTGCAACAAGACATATTCATTTTAAATTAAATGGAAATGGACCAGCAGTATTTGAAAAACCATCTTTAGATATTTGGCCAGATATTGAACTTCCTATGGATACAATTAAAAAAGTTAACATTGAAGATTTAACAAAAGAGAACTTATCTCAATTTAAATCTGGTGATACACTGCTTCTTTCTGGAAAGATTTTAACTGCAAGAGATGCAGCTCATAAAAAAATTGTTGAATATAAAAATGAAGGAAAGCCTCTTCCAAATGGTTTAGAATTAAAAGATAGATTTATTTACTATGTTGGACCAGTTGATCCAGTTGATGGTGAAGTAGTTGGCCCTGCAGGACCAACAACATCTACAAGAATGGATAAGTTTACAAAAGATATGATGGATATTGGTATCATGGGAATGATTGGCAAAGGGGAGCGAAAACAACCAACAATTGATTTAATCAAAGAGTATGGTTCTATTTACTTAATAGCAACAGGAGGAGCAGCTTATTTAATTTCTCAATCAATTAAAGGTGCAAAAACAGTAGCATTTGAAGAGCTTGGAATGGAAGCTATTTATGAATTTGAAGTAAAAGATATGCCTGTAACTGTTGCAGTTGATTCTTCAGGAGTTTCAATACATACAACAGGACCTGCTAAATGGAGAACTATTTAATTTAATTACAAAGAGGTTATCCTCTTTGTAGTTTATTTTTATATTATTTACCAAAACTTGGCTCAATCCATCTTAAAGCTGCTGGAAGTGATTGGTTAACTGAATCTTTATCATATGGTGTTACTTTTTCAAAAACATTCACTCCTAACTTACTTTTTTTAAAAACATCATTTGGTGAGACTAGCAAAGCTACTAAAACTAAAATGACCCCTATTATAGAGTATATTACTGTTTTATAATCTTTCAAGAAATTCTCCTTTTATCACTATTGTGGCACAAAAAACTATATTGATTAATTATATATTAAAACTCATTGTTTTTAGATATAATACGACTTTCATTTTACAGGGAAGAGTTATGTACGCAGATTTTGTGCAAGGTATGATATTAGGTTTTGTAATAACAGTTCCATTAGGACCGACAAATTTACTTATTATGAGTGAAGCAGTTAAATCATTTAAAAATGGTGTTGCTGTTGGCTTTGGTGCTTTTACTGCAGATATTACTTATTTACTTTTAATACTTTTGGGCTTAACTAAATTTTTAACTGCAACATGGCTTTTAAATACTTTAACAGTTTTGGGCTCTGGTTTTTTATTTTATATTGCCTATTCTACATACAAAAACAGAAATAACTTAATAAAAAAAGTTGAAATAGATGCAAAAGGTTCAGTTATAAAGCACTTTACAAAAGGCTATTTATCTACAATGACAAATCCTTTTGCAATAGCATTTTGGTTAAGTATCGCAACTCTTAGTGTTGGAGTAAAAAATCCTACATTTACTATAATTGGCATATTTTTAGCAATTTTAATTTGGATTATAGTTATGCCATTTTTTGTACATAAATCAAAACATCTTATTTCTCAAAAAGTTCATTTTATTCTTTGTATATCTTCTGCAGCAGCTTTCGCTTTTTTTGCACTGGCAATGATAGGAAAGCTTTTATTAGGTTTTATTAATTAAGAGTTTTAATTAAGACAAAATTTATCCTATTTGTAATAGAATTTCGCAAACTTATATTACAAAATAGTAATTATTAGGAAATAATATGGAAGTATATTTAGACAATAACGCAACTACAATGGTAGATCCAGCAGTTTTTAAAGCAATGGAGCCATTTTTTTGCACACTTTATGGAAATCCAAATTCACTACATAAATTTGGTGCAGGAACTCACCCAAAAATGGTTGAAGCCTTAAACTATTTGTATGATGGGATTAATGCAAGAGATGAAGACGATATTATTATAACTTCAAATGCAACAGAGAGTAACAATACAGTTATAAAAGGTGTTTGGATTGATAAAATTCTTACAAAAGAGAAAAATCATATTATTACAACAGAAGTAGAACACCCATCAATTACTGCTGTTTGTAAATTTTTGGAAACTCAAGGTGTAGAAGTTACATATTTAACAGTAAATGAAGAAGGCACAATTGATGCTAAAAGTGTAGAAGATGCTATTAAAGAGGAAACTGCTCTTGTAACTGTTATGTGGGCAAACAATGAAACAGGTAAAATCTTTCCTATCAAGCAAATAGGTCAAATTTGTAAAGAAAAAAATGTCCCTTTTCACACAGATGCAACTCAAGCAATTGGAAAAATCCCTGTGGATGTGCAAGAGTGTAATGTAACATACCTATCTTTTTCTGCACATAAATTTCATGGACCAAAAGGTGTTGGTGGATTATATATAAAAAAAGGGTATGAATTAACTCCTTTATTTCATGGTGGTGAACAAATGGGTGGACATAGAGCAGGAACAGTAGATGTTGCGTCTATGGTTGGAATGGGAGTTGCTATGAAATTAGCAGTTGAACATTTAAATTACGAAAACACTGAAGTAAAAAGATTAAGAGACAAACTAGAAAATGCAATTTTAGAACTACCTGAAACAGTTGTAATTGGTGGAAAAGAAAATAGAACTCCAAATACAACACTTATTTCAATTAGAGGTGTTGAAGGTGAGTCAATGCTATGGGATATGAATCAAAAAACAATAGGAGCAAGTACAGGAAGTGCTTGCGCAAGCGAAGACTTGGAAGCTAATCCTGTTATGAATGCTTTTGGAAGCGATAGTGAACTAGCTCACACAGGAGTTAGATTTAGTTTAAGTAGATTTAATACTGAAGAACAAATAGATTATGCAATTGAAGTGATTAAAAATGCAGTTAAAAGATTAAGAGCAATATCTAGCTCTTACGCATACACTCCAAAAAATCATAAATCAGAATTATAATAAGGACAATTTTATGGCTAAAGGTGATTTAATAAGTGGTTCAATTTGGGATGAGTATTCAAACCAAGTTATAAGAAGAATGGACAATCCAACACATCAAGGTGAAATAACTGAAGAGATGGCACAAAAAGTTGGAGGAAAATTAATTGTTGCAGATTTTGGAGCGGAGTCTTGTGGAGATGCTGTAAGACTTTATTGGGTAGTTGATGAAAATACAAATGTTATTTTAGATTCTAAATTTAAGTCATTTGGTTGTGGAACTGCTATTGCATCATCAGATGTTATGGCTGAACTATGTATTGGTAAAACTGTTGATAATGCAGTTAAAATTACAAATTTAGATGTAGAGTTTGCATTAAGAGATCATCCAGATATTCCTGCTGTTCCTCCTCAAAAAATGCACTGTTCTGTTATGGCTTATGATGTTATTAAAAAAGCAGCAGCACAATACAAAGGTGTTGATATGGAAAGCTTTGAATCAGAAATTATTGTATGTGAGTGTGCAAGAGTTTCATTAGCAACAATACAAGAAGTTATTAAAATAAATGACTTAACAACTGTTCAACAAATAATTGATTACACAAAAGCAGGTGCATTTTGTAAGTCTTGCATAAAACCTGGTGGTCATGAGGAAAAAGAGTATTATTTAGAAGACATTTTAGCAGATACTAGAGCTTTAATGGAAAAAGAAAGACTTAAAGCAGCAGCAGATGCAAGTGCTGAAGGAAAATTAACTTTTGATAAAATGACAATAGTTCAAAGAATAAAAGCATTAGATGAAGTTTTAGATGCAGATGTTAGACCTATGCTTATTATGGATGGTGGAAATATGGAGATTATTGATATAAAAGAAAATATTCCTCATTATGATGTGTATATAAGATATCTTGGAGCTTGCTCAAGCTGTGACTCAGGAAGTACGGGAACACTTTATGCAATGGAATCAATATTAAAACAAAAAGTAGATGAAAATATAAGAATTTTACCAATTTAGTTAATATTTAGTGACACAAATTTCTCTTTTTTAATTTTTTTTGTGTATAATAATTTACATAAAAATTTTAAGGAAGGGAATATGTCTGAAACAATTAGTTCATTCTTATCAAAAGATCACAAATTGTGTGATGAAGTTTTTGCTTTTATGCAAGAAGCTGTAGATCAAGACCATTGGCAAGAAGCAGACAAAAAGTTTTTAGAACTTCATAATTGTTTAGAACACCACTTCAAAATAGAAGAATCTATTCTCTTTCCTTTATTTGAAGAAAAAATTGGAATATCAAAATCAGACATATCTATTATGAAAATAGAACATTCTCAAATTATGAATATGATGAAAGAAATAAAAGAAGATATAAATAAACAGGATATTGACCATTTTTTTGAAATTTCTGAATCCTTATCAATGGTTATTCAACAACACAATATAAAAGAGGAACAGATGCTATTTCCAATGACGGATGAACATCTTTTTTCAGAAGTTCCTTTAATTATAGAAAATATAAAAAATTTAGAAAAAGAACATGTTTAGAAAAGATTTATCTCTAACTCAAAGTCCTCCTATTAGTGTTCCATTTAGATTCTTTCTTACTGCTCCTATTTTTGGTATTTTACTAGGATTGACCTTTTTCTTTTTTCCATTAGATACAATTTTAAATAGATACTCTCCTATTGCTGTTGGAACAATCCATCTATTTACTTTAGGTATTTTAAGTATGATTATTTTTGGAACAATGCAACAAATGCTACCAATACTAACTGGAGTTATTATAGAAAAACCAAAACTATTTGCAGCTATTGTTCATACTTCTTTAACATTAGGAACACTTTTTTTTAGTGCTAGCTTTATTTTTGAAATAAGAGATCTAATGTACCTTGGAGTCTCTTTTTTGGCAATTGCATTTATAACTTTTTTTGGTATTGCAACATATTTAATATTTAAAATAAAATTCTCTAACTCTACAATAAAAGCTATGAGATTATTTGTTATTGCAGGAATAGTAACTTTTGGATTAGGGGGTTCTTTAGTGTATGGATATATTTCAAATGATATTGAACCTTGGCACTACAAAATTGCCAATTTACATGTACTATTTGGACTTTTTGGATTTGCAACTATTTTAATTATGGGTATAGCATTTAAAGTTATCCCTATGTTTTACATAACTTTAGACTTTTCAAAATTTGTTCAAAACAAAACTCCTTTGTTGATGCTTATTGCTCTATTTTTATTTGGAGTTTTTTTATTTTTTGGAGTTGACACATACTATTTAAAATTAATTTTTGCTTCTATATTTTTACTTTTTTGTATCAATGCACTAAATAGTTTAAATAAAAGGCATAGCACAATTTTTGATGTAACTTTGTGGTACTGGAAACTTTCACTTAGCTTTTTATTAATTTCAACTTTAAACTGGCTATTTGTTCCTCAAGACTCATATTTTGCATTAGCTATTATGTTTGGTCTTGGATTTTTGTATTCATTGCTTCAAGGTATGATATACAAAATTATTCCATTTTTAGCATGGTTTCACCTACATAATCAAGGATATATGCAAGTACCAACAATCAAAGAAATGGTAAGTGAAGATAGAATAAAGTTGCACTTTTATATTTATGTATCATCGCTTCTTTTTTTCTTACTTTCTTCTTGGTTTAATATGTATTTTACAATTATTGCAGCATTTTTGTTTATAGCTTCTAATGTGTTGTTTTTTATTAACTGTCTTTCTGGAATCTCTAAATATAAGCAAATTATCAAAACAAAACCAGTAAAAATAACTACTCAATCATAATATGCTATAATACGCCAAATTTAAATATGGCTTTATAATAAGAGTTCAAAGGGGTATTAATGCAACAAAAAGAGCAAATTTTAAAAAATACAAATGCGCAAATATTAGATGAGTTTAATGCATCAATAATGTTTGATAAAGAGTTATATGACCAAGATATTAGAGGCTCAATTGCTCATTCAAAAATGCTTTATTTACAAGGAATTTTAACAAAGCAAGATCAAGAAAGCATTGAAAAAGGACTTTTACAAGTTAAAAATGAAATAGAATCAGGAAACTTTGAGTTTAAAATTGAGCATGAAGATATTCATATGGCAGTTGAAAGCAGGCTTACAGAAATAATTGGAGAAGCTGGAAAAAGACTTCATACTGCAAGAAGTAGAAATGACCAAGTTGCAACTGATTTTAGACTGTATGTAAAAGAAAAAAATCAATCGTTAATGAAGCAATTAAAAGAACTAGTTAACACTTTTGTAGAAGTTGCATCAAATCATACAACAACATTAATTCCAGGTATGACTCACTTACAACACGCTCAACCAATCAATTTTGGATACCATTTACTAGCTTATGCAAATATGTTTAAAAGAGATTATGAAAGATTTGAAAGTTCATACTTAAGAAATGACTATTCACCATTAGGAAGTGCTGCACTTGCAGGAACTCCACATAATATTGATAGATTTAAATCATGTGAACTTTTAGGCTTTAAAGAACCAACAATTAGTGCTTTAGATACAGTTAGTGATAGAGATTTTGCTTTAGAAATACTATTTAACATAAGCGCTTGCATGATGCACATAAGTAGAATTTCAGAAGAACTTATCTTATGGTCTTCATATGAATTTCAGTTTGTAAAAATGAGTGATGAATATGCTACAACTTCATCAATTATGCCTCAAAAGAAAAACCCAGATGTTCCAGAGCTATTAAGAGGAAAAACTGGGAGAGTTTTTGGAAATTTAATATCACTTTTAACTGTAATGAAAGGTCTACCACTTGCGTATAACAAAGATACACAAGAAGACAAAGAAGGAGTTTTTGACTCTGTTAAAACCGCTGAAATTTCTATTTGCATTTTAAATGAAGTTATCAAAACAATGATTGTCAATAAAGATAAAATGTTAAGTGCTTCTAAAATTGGGCATCTAACAGCAACTGATCTAGCTGACTATTTAGTAGCAAAACAAAATATGCCTTTTAGAACAGCTTACTATATTACAAAAAAAGTTGTAAACTTTGCAAATGAATTAAGCAAAGATATGAGTGAACTTACTATTGAAGAGTTAAGAAGTTGTGATAATGAAATTTCAAATATAAATGAAGAGATTTTAAAATACTTAAGTTTAGAAAACTCTATGAATTCAAGAGACTCTTATGGTGGAACTTCTACAAGTCAAACTTTAGTACAAATTGATTATTTTAAAAAGTGGTTAGCAAATTGCTAATAAAAAAGAGTAAGTAAAACTACTTCCTCTTTTGATAGACTCATTTGATTTAATTTTAATTTTCTAAAAATTTTTTACAAATAGCATACATTCTAGGAATGTCTGTTTTTCCAATAAAACCATTAATTCCAATATTTTTCATCTTTCCAATAACTGCATCTGTTGTCATAGAAGAGTTTACTACTAAAGGAATATGAGCTAATTTACTATTTCCTTTTACGAAAGTGGCAACTTGGTAACCATCTTTTTCTGGCATTTCAATATCTGTTATGATTAATCCAACTTCAGAAGGATCAATACTTAATAGTCTATCAATTAGCTTTTGCCCATTATTGAAAATTTCATGTTTTAAATTAACTTTTTCTAAAAATTTTTTTACAATGTCTCTTGCAACTGCAGAATCTTCTGCAACTAAAACAAGCTTATTAGAAATTATAGGGTCATTAACATATTTGTTAACTTCTTCATCTCCACCACTGGTCCATCCAATATCTCGTAAAAGTTGTTCAGCATTAAAAACTGTACACAGTTTATTTTCACCATTTACTTCAACATATGTTGAATAAGTAATTCTAGAATTTTGTTCTTCTGAATTAATTAATTCATCTGTTGTTTTTTCAACAATATTAATCATATCTTTAATTAAAAAACCTACTTTTTTGTGGTTAAATTCACAATAAATAATTAATTTATATTCAGAAATATCTTTTTTTTCTTTGTTTCCTAACCAAAAATCTAGATTAATTAAAGTAATTGGTTCGCCTCTTATAGTTGCTATTCCAGCAACTATATCAGTATCAGTTGGTGTTTCAGTAATTGCAACTTCTTCAGTAATAATAAAAGCTTTTATCTTCGCAATATTAATAGCATATATATTTCCACTTCCTGTGTAAAACACTGCAAGTTGTTGAACATTTCGCAAGTGCGCTTGTGTCATTTGTTCTATTTCTTTTTCTATACTCATATTTCATTCCTTTTAAAGCTTGATAAATTATATATCGTTTTATCTTATAAGTTACTTTTAGTTTCGTTATTTTGATAATATTTTTTTCACTGTAACTGAAGCCATCATTAAACCAAAAGAGCCTGTAACTCCTTCAAAGCTACCTTTTTCTATACACATAGGATCTTCACTTGAAAAAATTACTTTAAACTTTTTTTTAAATCCTGATTGTTTTAATTCATTTCGTATTTTTCTAATAAATGGGTCATTATACGTATCCCAAATAGATATATATTCTATCTTTGATGGGTCAATTCTTTTTGCACTTCCACTTGTACTGATAATTTTGTTGTAATATTTTTTGATTAGATGAACTTTTGGCTTTATATCATCAATTGCATCTAGTATATAATCATACTGTTTAAAATCGTGTTCATCAATCCACTCTTGAGTTATTTTTGCACAAATAGAAGTTACATTTGGGTATTTTTCTTTTAATGCATCTACTTTAATTCTTCCAATATTTCCGCTACTTCCTAACTGTCTGTTTAAATTTGTTTCATCGTATGTATCAAAATCAACAATTGTAATATTTGTAATGCCAGAATTATACAAAGCATCAAGAGCAAAACTCCCTACTCCACCAACTCCAAGAAGAATTAATTTTGCATTTTGTAATTTTTCAAAATTGCTCTCTCCAAAAAGTTTAATTGTTCTATCATATCTTGACACGATTGTCTCTCTTTTATAAAATTTTGGGTATTATATCATAAATATTTTTGGAGAAAACCTTATGGAAAAAGAACCAATGACAAGAGTCGGTTATGAGAAAATCACTCATGACTTAGAGTTTTTAAAAAATGAAGAGAGACCTCAAACAATCCTTGCTTTAGATGAAGCAAGACAGTTAGGTGATTTAAAAGAAAATGCCGAGTATCACGCTGCAAAAGATAAATTAAAATTAATTGATATTAATATTGCAGAACTTAATGATATTATTTCTAAAGCAGTTATTATAGATCCTTCAACTCTTCCTCATAATAGAGTTAGTTTTGGTTCAACAGTAAAACTTCTTGATACAAAAACAGAAGAAGAGTTTGAATATTCAATCGTAGGTGGAGTTGAAAGTAATCCAGATATTGGATTAATTTCATTTAACTCACCTTTAGCAAAGCAACTTTTAGGAAAAGAGTGTGGAGATGAATTTTCGGCACAACTTCCAGCAGGTGTTACAGAGTTTGAGGTGCTAGATGTATTTTATAAGGAGTTAGAACTATAATGAATGTAGCTATTATTGGAGCTTCTGGATATACTGGTTTAGAGCTTATTAAAATTTTAATAAATCATCCAAAATTTAACATAACTTATATAGCAAACTCAACAGGAGATGAAGATGTAACTTCACTTCACCCTTGTTTGCAAAGTGTACTTACTATGAGTGTATCAAAAGCAAATGCAAACGATGTTGCAAAAAGTGCAGATTTAGCATTTTTAGCCTTACCACATCAAACTTCAATGTCTTTTGCAAAAGAGCTATTAGCTTTAGGTGTAAAAGTAGTTGATTTAAGTGCAGATTATAGGCTTGAGTTAGAAACATATGAAAAACACTACTGTCCACATGAAGACAAACAAAATTTACCAAATGCAGTTTATGGTCTGCCAGAATACTACAAAGAAGAGATTAAAACTACTTCTTTAGTTGCAAACCCAGGGTGCTATCCAACTGCAACACTTTTAGGGCTTTTACCTTTTGTTGATTATATAGATGAAAATGTTCCTGTTTTTGTAGATGCAAAATCAGGTGTTAGTGGAGCAGGAAAAAAACTATCTGAAACAACTGCTTTTTGTACAATCAATGAAAACATCTTTGCATATAACCCTTTTAAACACAGACATATGCCAGAAATTCAAGAAAAAGTTTTAAAACTAAAACAAAAAGAGCTAAGTATCAACTTTGTACCTCATTTAATAAATGCTACAAGAGGGATGCTAGTAAGCACTTATGTAACCCTAAAAGAGAATATTGACCCTTATGAAGTTCTAAAAAAAGCCTATGCAAACGCTAAATTTGTTCGTATCAAAGAAAAACCTGTAGATATAAAATCAACTGCAGGAACAAACTTTTGCGATATTTATGTAGCAAAAAATGGCAAAGCTTTATTTATAAACACTTCTATTGATAATCTACTAAAAGGTGCAAGTAGTGCAGCAGTTGCAAATGCAAATATTATGGTTGGATTTGAAGAAGATTTAGGAGTTCCAAAAATTGCTTATGTACCATAATCTAAAAGAAGGTGCAATTTTTGTTGCTGATTCACACTTCAACTTGCAAAGAAAAGAGTTTTCATCTTTTTTAAAGTTGCTAGAAAATGGTGAACTAAATACAACTCAACTATTCTTAATGGGTGATATATTTGACTTTATCACCCAAGAATCGTTTTATTTTATCAAACAAAATCAAGATATTGTAACTAGACTAAACGCTCTATCTTCAAAAATAGAAATTTTTTACTTTGAGGGAAATCACGACTATAACTTAAAAGATTTATTTCCAAATATCACTGTAATTGCAAGAGAAAATCAACCCCTACTTTGTAAATACAATGAAAAAAAAGTTGCCCTTTCTCATGGAGATATTTTTACAAACACTTCTTATAATATATATTGCAAAGTTATTAGAAATAGAGCTTTACTTAAATTTCTAAATGCAATTGATTTTAAAAATTGGCTCTCAATAAAAATAGAAAAGTCTTTAGAAAAAAAGATTATTTGTAGAAACTTTGAGGGGTTTGAAAAATTAGTTGAAAAAAAAGTTCAAAACTATCAAGCAGATATTATAATTGAAGGACATTTTCATCAAGGAAAATCATTTTTAAAAGAGGGAAAAAAATATGTAAATATCCCCTCGCTTTTTTGTCAAAAAGAGTTTACAGTGTTTAAAGATGGTGTTTTTGTAAACCAAGCATTGTAATAAAAATTTTAAAGAAGTAGCTTTTGCTACTTCTTCTTATATTTTCCCTCTAAATTCATTTTGATTTACAGCTTCTACAACTCCTGTTGCTACATTAT
>CAYJFN010000030.1:0-12079 GCA_964369325.1 uncultured Arcobacteraceae bacterium | reverse complement strand
GTGAAATAAACTCAGAACTTACAAGATTTGTAGTAGCAGCTACAAGTGTTACTCAGCTTATTTATATGTCAGAAACGGGAAGTATTATTTTAGGAAGTAAAATACCTGTATCTCTAACAAATCTTTTTGTAATCTTCTTACAAAGAACAATTATTACTCTTCCAATCATTGCTATTATTGGAAAGTATGTTTTAGGACTTCAATAAAACTATAAGCTTTAAAAGTAGTATTTAAAAATACTACTTTTAAGCAAAGATATAATATTATTTCAGCTCTTTAAGTGATCGCGTAACTCAGTGGTAGAGTGCCACCTTGACATGGTGGTGGTCGGTGGTTCAAGTCCACTCGTGATCACCATATACCATTTAATACTTATAAAATTTACTGTTTAAAATGTCTTGTCAACCTCTCAAAGACAATTCTTATTTTTGGTTTCCTAATAAAATAACAGTTATTCCTACAAATACTATTAAACTACCTAAAACATCAAATTTATTGAAACTCTGCTTTTCTACAAAAAAGAGCCAAAACAAAGATGAAACTATGTAAATTCCTCCATATACTGCATATGCTCTTCCTGCAAATTCTAAATTTACCTTTGTTAACAAATAAGCAAATGCAATCAATGAAACTACTCCTACAATAAGCCAAACAGATGACTTCTGGAGTTTATATACCATCCAAAAACTATAGCATCCTAATATTTCAAAAAAAGCTGCTGAAAAAAATATTACAAGTTCTGCGAACATAAAAATAACCTATTTTGATTTTTGTTATATGGAGTACCAATTTTCTTAAGTAGTAATCAAATTCTTAAAATTTATCTAATTAAATTAATAGTTGAATTGGTCAAAAAGCGTTTAGAAGAACTTTATAGTCTTCTAAACTTATATTTATCCGTCTTGATTTATTTTTTTAATTAACTCTTCTAAAACTTTCTCTGCTTTATCATGATCAATTTGGCAACCACCAGCTGCTTGGTGTCCTCCACCTTCATATTTAAGCATAAGTTCTCCCACATTTGTTTTTGAAGTTTTGTTTAAAATAGATTTTCCTGTGCTAAATACAACATTTTGTTTATCTCTTCCCCAGACTGCATGAATAGAGATATTTGTTTGTGGATATAACGCATAAACTAAAAATCTATTTCCAGGATATATAATATCTTCAGTTCTGTAATCAATAATTGCTAGATTGTCATAAATTTTTGTACATCTTTTTAGCTGTTCTTCAAACTCAACTTCATATTTTTTGTATAAATCAACTCTCTCTTTAACATCTGAAAGTGATAATATATCATCAATGTTATGATCCTTACAATAATCAATCAAATCCATCATAAGTTGATAGTTTGATACAGTAAATTCTCTAAATCTTCCTAACCCAGTTCTTGAATCCATCAAAAAGCTTAAAAGTTCCCAACCTTGTGGGTTTAAAATATCATCTTTTGTAAATGCTGCACTATCTGCTTTATTTGCCGCAAACATCATATCTTTAAAGCTTTCTGGAAACTTTTTTTCTGCCCCATAATATTGATAAACAACCTCAGCAGCACTTGGCGCATTTGGGTCAATAATGTGGTTGTCTTTTTTTTCATTTCTTAGTGTTTCACTAAAATGATGATCAAATGCTAAATAAACACCATCTACATAAGGTAGGTTTGTAGTAATATCATTTGAAGTTATCTCTACTTTACCATCTTGCATATCTTTTGGGTGTACAAACACTATTTCATCAACAATGTTTAAGTACTTAAGTAAAGTCCCACAAACAAGTCCATCCATATCGCTTCTTGTTACTAATCTATATTTTTTTTCACTCATAATGTCTCTCCAATAAGTTTAAATTGTCTAACTAAAAATTCTAACATAAATATCTTAAATAGATATATTTTATCATCTTAAGCAATTATTTAAAGTATTGTATAAAATAGCTGGTGAAATTGGTTTCGTTATATGCTCATTCATTCCACTCATTATACTTTTTTCTTTATCAGCTATTGAAGCATGAGCTGTTAGTGCAATAATTGGTAAATCTTTATATTTTTCTTTTTTTCTTATAATTTTTGTTGCTGTTAGTCCATCCATTACTGGCATTTGAATGTCCATTAAAATTGCATCATATTTATTTTTTTCAAGCATACTTATTGCTATTTCTCCATTTTCTGCTACATCTACATCATAACCAACTTTTTTTAATAGTTCTTTTGCTACTAATTGATTTATATTGTTATCTTCTACAAGTAAAATATGTCTTTTATTTTCTAGTGATAAGATTTCTTCTTTTTCATCTAAATTAAATTTATCTTTTTCTTCTTTAGATAAATCAAACTTAACTGTAAAGAAAAACTTAGAACCTTCATTTAAAACACTTTCAATCCAGATTTTTCCTTGCATCATTTCAACAATTGATTTACTAATAGCTAGCCCCATTCCTGTTCCTTCATAGTTTCTGGTCATTGAGCAATCTGCTTGTTGGAATGGTTGAAATACTTTATTCATATCGCTTTGAGAAATTCCTAATCCAGTATCACTTATCTCAAATTGATATGTAATGCTTTTTGTATCATATTCTAATTTTGATACATTAACACTCACTGTGCCTTTTGATGTAAATTTTATTGCGTTATCTATTAAATTCATTAAAACTCGTTTTAATTTTTTAGCATCACCTACTACTTTTTTAGAAGTTTCATTATCTTCATTCACAAAAAAGTCTAATTTTTTAGCTCTTGTACTTGGACCAAAAAGACTTTGAACTTCCGAGCAAATATCATGTACACTAAATTCATTATTTTCTAGTTGAAATTTTCCTGATTCCATCTTCGAAAAATCTAAAATATCATTTAATATTCCTAACAATTTACTTGCTGAGGAGGTTGCTTGATTGACAAAACTTTCTTGAACTGAATCAAGTTTGGTTTCTAATAAAATATTTAAAAGCCCAATTATACCGTTCATAGGTGTTCTTACTTCATGACTCATGTTTGCTATAAATTGGCTTTTTACTTTAGAACTCTCTTCTGCAAACTCTTTTGCTTGTATTAGCGCATCTTCTTTGATCTTCACTTGTTTTTGCATTTCTTTTTCTTTACGCAAATCCATAGTGTAACCAACAACTGCATCTTCTCCATTAAAATTTGTGTGAATTAGTATGATTCTAGCAGGTAATTTTTCTCCATTAAGTTTTTGATGTAGCCATTCAAATTCACAAATACCATCTTTAAATGCCTTATTTATTTTTTCAGCTGCGCTAATTGAAGATAATTGTCCATCTGGCTGATATTCTGGTGAGAGCTCAAGAAATCTATCTAAGTACTCTTTTTTATTTTCCAATTCAAATAATTCAACTATTTTTTTATTGCAATCCACATTTACCAAATCTTTATTCCAGAAATTTGCACCAATAGGGCTTTGGTCGAACATTAATTTCATTCGTTCTTGCTCTATTTTAATCTCTTTTTGCAAACGCCTCTCTTGTGTTAAGTCTCTTATATATCCCAACAATACTTCTTTGCCATTCACATTTGATTTTACAAAAGCTACTTTTGCAGGAAACAATTCTCCATTTAATCTTCTATGTGTCCATTCAAATTCATGGTTTCCATCTTTTAAAGCTTTTTCTGCATGTAAAAATGTTTTTTCTGATGATAGTTCTCCATTAGGTTGATATTGTGGTGATAACTCAAAAAAACTATTTAAAAACTCTTCTTTATCTTTAGCTGCAAACATCATTAGAGCTTCTTCATTACAATCAATAATTCCTTTGCCTTTTTGCCAAATCTTTATAGCAAACGGTGCTTTGTCAATCATAAGCTGGGATCTCTCTTGCGCTAGCCTTAACTCTTCTCGTTTGCTTTGATCTTCAAATCTTGCAACAAATATATCTTTGTTTTTGTAATGAACCCTTAAAAGATATATATCTGTTGTTACTATTGTGCCATCTAGTTTTACTCCTGTCCAAGTGCCTTTTATCTTATCTTCTTGTGAAGCATCTACTAAAGTTTCTTGTAAAAAAGAAATTGAATCTTTTCCATTAGGTTGTTTTTGAGGTATTAATTTATAGAAATTATCTAAAAACTCTTGTGGTGTTTCTAATCCAAAAATATTAGCCAATATTTCATTGCAAAATAAAGGTTGAAAGTTTGTATCAAGAATAAGTGTCCCTAGTGGACTTGAATCTATAATTACTCTGATATATTCATCATATTCAGCCTCTTTTTGATTTTCTTGGGTAAGTTTATCTTCTAAACACTTTGTGTTGTTTTCAAATAACATATTATTATTCCTCCCGATTTTAATAATATTAATTATTTTAAATATTTTATACTAATCATTATACTTAAGAATGCATTATTATATCATTAATAAATATAATATTTTTTTATTCTTAAATTATATTATTTTTTTATTTTATTATATATTTTTTTTAAATAATATTTTATTTTGACAATTCTTCTACTTTTAAACTATTAAAAGTAAGCATTTTATATAATACTATAAAAATAAGGGAGAAAACATTTAATGATAAAGATATCTAAAAACTTGATTTCTATATTTGCCGCAGTTGCAATTGGATTTTCAACTTCATTTGCTGTTGACATAAAAGAACTTGAACAAAATGCTTCAAAAGGTGATTTAGATGCAAGATTTACACTTGCAGAAATTTACTACTATGGAGATGGGGTTGATAAAAATATTGCTAAAGCAAAAGAATATTTTGAACTAGGTGCAAAAGAAGGTGACGAAAGAGCTCAATATAGCTTAGGATTAATGTATGCAATAGGTGATGGAGTAAAACAAGATTATACAAAAGCAAAAGAATATTTTGAAATGGCTAGTAAAAAAGGTGATGTTTTAGCAGATACAAACTTAGGGGTTATGTACCACTTTGGAAAAGGTGTTAAACAAGATTTCAAAAAAGCAAAAGAGTACTATGAAAAAGCAGCAAGTAAAGGCTATGCAAGAGCTCAATTTAATTTAGCAAATATGTACTCAAAAGCTCAAGGTGTCAGCCAGGATTATAAAAAAGCAAGAGAGTATTTTGAAAAAGCAGCAGCACAAGGTGATGTTTTATCATTTACTAATTTAGGACAAATCTATGCACTTGCTCAAGGTGTTGAACAAGATTATGCTAAAGCCTTTGGATATTGGCTTGTGGCTGCATATTTGGGCGATAAAAAAGCAGATGAGCATCAACAAAAACTAAGAAAGTCTCTTGAATTTGATCAAATTGAAACTGGAAAGAAATTCTCAGAAGAGTTAATTAAAAAGCTCCCTTAATAAATCTCACACACAGTATACATTTACTGTGTGCTCTATGGATTTAAAATAGTTCTTAAATATGTTTTACTACCCTAAAATTTCTTATGAAACATCTATTTAAACTAACTACTTTGCTCGTAATAGCATTTTCATCTCTTTTTGCTTTTAATTTTTATAAGAGTTTTAACAACTTCAATTTTAGATAAATTAAATTCATCATTCACACTTAATTAATGTAAGTGGTAAAAATTATAGGTTAAAGCAAAAAAGAGAAGCAAGTTTTATTAGATATTTCTAATAAATAGTTGTTACAAAGTGGTGTACTTTTGGATTGTACTTGACAATGTCAGCACAACAAATCCAAAACTCTTTAGATTTAGCATAAAAATCTTTAGTAAACTTTCGAAATACTAACTAAAATAAAAAAGGGAGCAGGTCATTCTGCTCCCTTTTTAACAATGCTTCAATAAATTTTAAGCTTGTTGTTCTTTATCTTCTGCTATTTTTTCTACAATTACTGCAATTGCACCATCTCCTGTTACATTTGTAGCTGTTCCAAAGCTATCCATAACAATGTATAATGCAATCATCAGTCCAATTTGTTCTTCAGAAAAACCAATAGCTCCTAATGCTCCAACTGCTGCCATAATAGCTCCACCTGGAACTCCTGGTGCGGCAATCATAGACACTGCTAACATTAAAATGAATCCTAGAACTAACATAAATGAATAATCAGTTCCCGTTGTATACATAATTGCTAAAGCGCAAGCAACTATTTTCATCATACTTCCTGTCATACTAATAGTTGCACATAATGGTACAACAAATCCTGCGATTTCAGGTTTTACATCATTTTTAAGAACTTGCGCAAGCGTCACAGGGATAGTTGCAGCTGAAGAAGATGTTCCTAAAGCTGTAAAATATGCTGGTAACATATTTTTAAACAACGTAATTGGTGATTTTTTTGCAATATATCCAGCAACACTAAATTGAATAAATAATACCACAACTGTAATAATAAAGATTAAAATAATTATTTTACTAAATATTTCAATAATCTCTGCTGCTTGTCCATTGTATGAAATGTTTAAAAAGATAATAAAAATGTAGAATGGCAAAATAGGAATAATAACCATATCTATGATTTTAATAATAATATCTCTAAACTCTTCAAATACACCTTTTAATTTATCAGCACCTGTTGATGCTATTCCAAATCCCATAATAAAAGCCAAAAGAAGCGCAGAAAGTACTCCCATAATTGGTGCAATCTTGAAACTAAAGAATGCTTCAACTTTATTACCATCACCTGCACTATTTACTAGCGCATTAGTTTCTAGCAAGAATGGAAATGATAGATCAGATGCAATATATGCCAACAATCCAGATACTAAAGTAAATGCATATGCTAATCCTATTGTGATAAGCAATAATTTACCTGCTCGCTTACCTAAGTCAGCAATACCTGATGCTATAAGTCCAATTACTAATAACGGAATAATAAAGCCAAAAAGGCTTGACAAAAATGAGTTAATGCTTAACATTACTCTAATAAATACCTCTGGCAAAAATAGCCCTGCAACAATACCTAGTACAATTCCTATTGCAACTTTAGGTAGTAAAGTTCCTGTTTTAATGTTTGATTTCACTTAATCGCCTCCTAAATAGTATGTGATTTTACCTAAATTAAGATTAGATATAGCAATTATTCTAATATTTTTCCTTAAAATTTGTGTTACAGTTATATAATTTTTTAAAATATATTTGGATCAAAACCAAAATTATTGTTTATATTTGGGTTAGCAAAGCCATTTTGTATACTTTTCATTTGAAGATTTAAAATATCTGCTTTGGGATCAATATTTTGAGGACACACCATAGTACAGTTACCGCAAAGAACACAATCCCAAATACCATTTCTTTGGATAGCTATAAGTTTATTATGGATTGTTTTCTCTTTTTTGTCATTTACATATCTTGCGACTTTACTTAAAACATATGGAGGTATAAACTCTTTATTTACTTCATACATTGGGCAAGAACTATAGCAACTTTGACACAATATGCAGTTGCTTTGTGTATTTATTAACTTCTCATCATATTTTGATATATTTTCATTTAAATACTCTTCTAAAAATGCAAAGCTATTTTTTAAAAATTTATCTTGATGTTTTAGGTCTATGACTAAATCCTTTATTACTTCTGCATTTTTTAAAGGCTCTACTGTATCACCATCAACTAATTTTGTTTTGCAAGCAAGTTTTTCAATACCATTTACTCTAACAGCGCAACTGCCACATACTCCACTTCTGCACCCTTGCCTAAATGTAAGTGTACTATCTTGATTTACTTTTATTTCATTTAAAGCATCTAGTAGCAAGATGCTTTTTACTTCATATTTTGCTTCTTGTGAGAATCTTATAATTTTAATTTTCATTCAATTTCCTCAAAACAAATTATTGTTTTGCCATCTTTTTTATAAATAATTGAATTTTTTGCAAACTTATTATCTTCATAAGGATAATCTACTCTAAAATGAGCTCCTCTACTTTCACGTCTTTCTAGAGCACTTTGCACTGTAACTAAACCCAGTTCTACTAAATTCTGGAACTCATAAAATTCAACTAAATTTGTATTGTAAATTTTACTTTTGTCTTCTATTCCCATTAAACTAAGATTATTTTGGAACTCTTTTAATTTTTGCAAAGTTACATTCATCTCTTTTTCGTTTCTTAATAATCCAACTGTTTTAAAGAACAATTCCCCTAGCTCTCTTTTTTTACTATAGAAATTTATCTTATTTGGTAAATTAAAAATTTCTTCTACTTTTTTCTTATCTTTTTCAAATTGCTTATTTGATTGATTTAATGAAAAACTAATATTTTTCAATTGTTTGCAAGCAGAATTTGCTGCAATTTTTCCAAAAGTTATAACCTCAAGCAATGAATTGCCACCTAATCTATTTGCTCCGTGTATATTTGCTTGAGCACATTCTCCGCAAGCAAAAAGATTTTTTAATGAAGTTTTTGCAAAACTGTCTACTAAAATACCTCCCATACAATAATGTGCTGCTGGGTTTATACTTAAAAGTTCTGTTTCAATTTTTTTATTTGCATAAATATATGCAATCTGCTTTTCTTGAGGTAAAGCTTCATTTATATGCTCCAAATCAAGATGCCTCATATCAAGAAAAACTTCTTCATTATTTTGTAATCGTTCAAAAATAGCTCTACTTACCTCATCTCTAGGTTTTAACTCATCAATAAATCGATTACCTTTTTGATTTAGTAAATATCCCCCTTCTCCTCTTGCACTTTCGCTTATCAAAATATTGTGAGATTTTATTGCTGTTGGATGAAATTGTATAAGCTCCATATTCGATAACTTTGCTCCTGCTCTAAATGCAGCTGCTATTCCATCTCCTGTTGTTGAATTAGAGTTCGTATTAAATCCACTGTATAAACTAAGGTATCCTCCACTTGCAATAATAACAGTTTTCGCATATATATTCTTTACTTCTACATTTTGGATATCTAATACAGTCACACCAATAACTGTTTGTTTTTCAACAATTAAGTTTAAAAGCATATTCTCATGTAAAAAATCTATAGATTCTTTTATACAATTATCATATAATGTATGTATAATTTTTATACCTGTATAGTCACTGCAAAAACTAGCTCTTTGAAAAGAAGCTCCTCCTAATTTTCTTTGCGCAATATTACACTCATCATCTCTTGTAAAAGATACACCTATACTATCTAACCAATTTATTATTTCTTTAGATTTTTCGCACATCATTTGTATAGTTTGGATATTAGCCAAATTGTGTGATGATTTATATGTATCTTCTACAAAATTTTTTATTGTGTCATTTTGATTTAAAACGGCGTTTATTCCGCCTTGTGCCTGTGAAGTTTGAGAATGTGTAGGATAAGTTTTACCAATGACTAAGACTTTTGCACCAAGTTTCTTTGCGGTTAGAGCAGCTGTTAAGCCTGCTCCTCCTGAACCAATAATTACAATATCAAACACTCTTTATATTTCTTTATGCTCTATTTATTTTGATTTGAAAAAATATTTTCAGCCCATTCTGTAATAGGGCCTCTCAATACTTTTTGTAACTTTACTGCAAATAAATGTATAAGATTGTTTTCTTCTTTAGTAGAACGAAGAAGTGTAGTAAGTGCATTTGTGTGTTTATTTACATAGAAGTTATCAATTTGCATATTACTACCAAGAATAATTACTTTACAAGTTGAATCAACTCTTGATAAAACCATTTGCATAGTTTTATTTGACATATTTTGAGCTTCATCTATAATAATAAAAGCATTTGATAAAGTTCTTCCTCTCATTTCTCCAACCCACATAGTTTCTATATTGTAGTTAGCTATTAGTTGTTCTATTCTTGTTGTAACTTCACTATCTTCTAAAGCTTCATAAGTATTCTTTTTAGGTGCATTTCTTTTTTTATGATCAACTCTAATAATATAGTCTAAACTATCCATTAAAGGGTGATTATAAATTTTAAACTTCTCTTCTAGTCCAGGTAAGTAACCTACATCTTCTCCTTTATCAAGTGATTCAATTGAGTTTCTAATATAGATTATTCTTTGATAATCTTTTCTTTTAATTAGTTTTAATGCACCACTTAAAGCAAGTAAAGTTTTTCCTGAACCAGCTTTTGCTTCTATAATTAAAACATTATAATAGTGTTCTAAAATTGCATTTGAAAAAAATAGCTGCTCTTTATTTAAAGGAGTAATAATCTGGTCTCGTATTTTATCTTCATCTAAGACACAAATTTTACCATTTTGAATCATTGCTAAAATTACTTGGTCTGAGCTTTTAACTTTAAAGCAGTATGTAAAATTATGAGGTTTATATTCTGGGTCAAACTTTGTAATATCACTATTGTCTAAAAACTCAATATCTTCAAAATTTACAGTTACATATTTATTGAATTCAAAATTAAAATCATCTTTACTTGAACCAACAAGTGAATCTGTTTTAATATCTAATGAAATTGCTCTTGTTCTTGCCATAATATCAAGCGATAGAAAAATAAGTTCTTCAGAATAAAACTCTTTAGCAAATTTAGCTATCTCTAATATTTTTCTATCATTATAGATATTTATAGGTACATTTTTTGAATTTATACTATACTCTTCTTTTGAGATAATATCTATTATTGCACTATTAATTTCATCTACTTTTACACGAATAATTTTATATCCATTATGACTTGAGTTACTTATAATTTTTGTATTTTCTAATATTCTTGCAAACTGTCTAGCTTGAAAATTTATCTCATCAAAACCACTCTTTTTTGAATCTACTTCATCTAAAACTGTCTCTGGCAAAATAATTAAGTTATTACAATTATCACTTAGTTTAAATATATTTGTTGCATCTTCTAATAAGATATTCGTGTCTAGTAAATAATATTTTTCGTACTTCATTTAGTATGTGGCTTTTGTTTAAATACTTTATATATTACATATACAAAAAATAAAGATACTCCAATAGTAAAATTAAGTGAAAAAACTTTTGTAACTGCATATGCAACAATTAAAAGAGATAAATATGTTGGAACTTCATTGTAAGCTCTAAAATAGTTTCCACTTGGATGTTCATAATTATCATCTAAAAGTTTTTTATAGTAATAACCCATAGAAAAAGAGTATATTGTTAAAATTACAGCAAATAGTAGCTTTGCGTGAAGCCATCCACCACTTTGGAAAAGATATGGATTAATTGCAATCATCAATAATCCACTTATATATGTTGCAACTAATGCTGGAATACCAATGTAATAATAAATCTTGTACTCTTGAATTCTAACAACATCTACAAAATCTTTTTTATCTATATGCTCAACATGATAAACAAATAGTCTTGGCATGTAGAATAAAACAGCCATCCACGACATAAATGCCATTATATGAACAACTTTCACCCATGTATAATATTCCATCCCGATAGTTTGAAAATATTCCATTTTATTTCTTCCCCTTAATCTTGATTTTTGATTTTTTTTAACCACTCATTAAGTGTCTTTTCAAAACCAATTCCGTAACTATTATAATAGCAAATATTTTCTTTTAAATACTCTTGTTCTACATATCCACCGAAATTATGTGGATATTTATATCCTAAACCTTGGTCTTTTATGTGGTTTGGTATTTCAAATATTTTCCCATTTGCTATATCTGTAAGTGCTTGATTGATTGCCGTATAGCAACTATTTGATTTAGGGGAAGATGCTAAATATATAACACATTGAGCTAAAATAATTCTACTTTCTGGGTATCCTATTTTGCTAGTTGAAAGCATTGTGCTTACTGCAAGATTTAACGCATTTGGATTTGCATTACCTATATCTTCACTCGCATGTATGACTAATCTTCTTGTAATAAATTCTACGCTCTCTCCACCATCAATAAGTCTTGCTAAATAGTACAGTGCTGCATCTACATCACTTCCTCTAATTGACTTTATCATAGCACTTGCTAAATTGTAGTGAGAATCACTTGAACTAACACCATCTCCAACACTTTTTTCTCTTAATTCAAGTAAAATATCTTTAGTTATAGTTTCTGATGCTTTCGAAGCAAAGTCAAGTAAATTTAGTAATGCTCTTGCATCTCCACTACTAGAGTTTAATAAATACTCTATTGCGTCATCGGTTATTTTATTTTTTACTATTTTTAAAGCTTGTTCTAATACTTTATTTAATTCATCTATTGTTAAGGCCTTAAATTCATAAGTAAAAGAACGAGATCTAATAGCACTTGTAAGTGTAAAAAATG
>CAYJFN010000029.1:0-12109 GCA_964369325.1 uncultured Arcobacteraceae bacterium | reverse complement strand
AACAAAATAATGCATTTTATATTCCACAAATTCAAAAAAGAAATAAAGCAGCAAAAAGATTTATGTATGCTTCTTTAGCTGCTGTTGTTTTATCTCTTGCATTTTTGGGATTTTTCCTTTTAGATATGATTACTAAAGGCTACCCTGCTTTTACTCAGCATAAAGTAAAAATAGAGATTCAAATTACTGAAAAAACTATAAAAAATCCTTATAGTTCAGTAAATAAAGAGATGTTACAATTAGTTAGTCGTGCTTGGCTTAGAGAGTTACCTAGACAACTAAAAGCACAACCTGAACTTATGAATACAACTCAATCATATTGGGCACTTTTAAATGCAGAAGCTGATCAATATTTAAAAGAGAAGCCATCAAGACTAAAAGAACCTTTGAAAAAAAGAGTTGACGAATTAAATACTGCTGGCCAAATAAGAAGCGATTTTAACACTCAATTCTTTACAAGAGGTGATTCAAAAATTCCTGAATTTGCAGGATTTCACTCTGCAATTATTGGCTCTATTTTAACGATGCTAGTTACAATGGTCTTAGCTGTTCCTATTGGAGTTATGACAGCAATATATTTAGAAGAGTTTGCACCTGATAATAAGTTTACACAGTTAATTGAAGTAAATATTAATAACCTTGCAGCGATTCCTTCAATTTTATTTGGTTTACTAGGATTGGCTATTTTTATTAATTTCTTTGGAATTCCAAGAAGTTCTCCACTTGTTGGAGGTATGACACTTGCACTTATGTCATTGCCAATTATAATTGTAAGCTCTAAAGCAGCTTTAAAATCAGTTCCAGCTAGTATTCGACAAGCAGGTTATGGGTTAGGACTAACTAAATGGCAAGTAACAAGAGATCATGTTCTTCCTTTGGCATTTCCAGGGATTTTAACAGGTTCAATTATTGCTCTTGCACAAGCTATTGGAGAAACTGCTCCTTTGATTATTGTTGGTATGATTGCTTTTGTACCTGATGCTGTAACAGATATAACATCAGCTGCTACTGTAATGCCAGCACAAATTTTTACATGGTCTGGAATGCCAGAGCGTGCATATATAGAAAAAACTGCAGCAGGGATTATTGTACTTTTAACAGTACTATTGTCTTTAAATGCAATTGCAGTATATTTAAGAAAAAAACTTGAGGTAAAATGGTAATGAATGTTAAGATAAATATAAAAGATTTAAACTTATGGTATGGACAAAATCATGCATTGCATGATATAAATATTAATTTGTATGAAAACAAAATCACTGCACTAATAGGAGCATCAGGATGTGGAAAATCTACATTTTTGAGATGCCTAAACAGAATGAATGATTTAGTTGCTAGTGCAAGAATAGAAGGAAATGTACTTATTGATAATCACAATATCTATGACAAAAACATAGATGTTGTAAGTGTAAGAAAAAGAATTGGAATGGTGTTTCAACAACCAAATCCTTTTCCAAAATCAATTTATGAAAATGTTGCTTATGCTCCACTAAAACATGGAATTGTAAAAAAAGGGAAAGAGTGTGACCAACTTGTAGAAGAGTCATTAAGAGGTGCAAGTATTTGGGAAGAGGTAAAAGATAAGCTAAATGCTCCTGGAACTTCTTTATCGGGAGGACAACAACAAAGACTTTGTATTGCAAGAACAATTGCAGTTAAGCCAGATGTAATACTAATGGATGAGCCAACATCTGCACTTGACCCTATTAGTACAGAAAAAATAGAAGCTCTTATGCTTGAGCTAAAAAAGAAATATACTATTGTTATTGTTACGCATAATATGCAACAAGCTGCAAGAGTTGCAGATTTTACAGCATTTTTCCATTTAGGAAAATTAGTTGAATATAACGAAACAGAAACAATTTTTATTAACCCAAAAGAGAAAAAAACAGAAGATTATATTACAGGAAGGTTTGGATAATGTTACCAATTTATAAAGAAAAATTAGAAAATATTAAAAATGAAGTTCTAGCTGTTGGACACAGAGTTGTCTTAGCAAATGAATTGTCTCTTGAATCAATTCAAAAAGGAAATTATGAACAATTTAATGACGCAAAAACAAATTTACAAAATTTGGACAAAGCATCAAATAAAATTGACAATATGATTGTAAACACTTTAGCTCTTCATGCACCAGAAGCAAAAGATCTAAGAGTTTTAGTTTCATATTTAAAAATAACAAATGAGCTTGTAAGAGCAAGCACAAATACAAAGAGTTTTATTAAAAGTTTTGCAAAAGTTGTAAATTTTAAAATAGATATGAACAGCATTACTGAGTATTCTATTCCATTACATAAATCTGCAATTACTGCACTTAAAACAGCATTAGAAATAATTGAAAGAGAAGAAGACAATAAAACTGAAGAATACTATCTTAAAGTAATGGTTTCAGAGACAAAAACTGATGATTTATACTCAATGATTGAAAAAAATGTCTTAAAATTAGCATCAAAAGACATTGAACACTCTAAAGAGTATTTTGAAGTTCTAAGTTCATTAAGAAGACTTGAAAAAGTTGCAGATAGAGCTGCAAGTATTGCCAATTTACTTTTATATGCTCATATTGGTGGTGAAATTCATCAAGCTTAACAAGAATATGGTACAATTATTTTATGAAAAAATGTATTAATAAAACAAGAAAATATTTATCGAACAATTATGAAGTCCCAGTTGCTGTAGTACTTTTTACACTTATTTTGGTGACTAAACTGGAATTTTATAAAGCAATTATACTTATGTTAGAGTTCATCGTTATTATGGAAGTTTTAAAGATGATCTCTGACTTTATTAAAAAAGAGAAATTGCGTCTTAGATTTGTTATAGATATTTTTATTATTTTTTTAATCAGAGATGTAATTATCTTAGCATCTGACAAAGATAAAGATTTTGTAAGTATTATCTTCTTGTTATGTATAATTTTTGTATTTTTTATTTTTAGAATTTTAGCTATTAAATTCTCTCCTGGAATTGTAAAAATCTCAAAAGATACAATTATTGAGTATGAAGATGAAAGAAAACCAAAAACTATTTCAGAAGACGACATAAAGGCAAAAATTGAATAAAAATACCATTTTAATAGTTGAAGACGAAGAGGATATTTTAGAACTACTTGAATATACTTTGCAAAAAGATGGATTTGAAACAATAGGCTTTACTAATATAAGTCATACTTTAGAGCAGCTTTTGCAAGAAGAAGATATTGACCTTATTTTAATGGATAGAAATCTTCCCGGTACTGATGGAATTACTTTTATAAAAAATATTAAACAAAAAGGGTTTAATATGCCTGTTATTTATGTAACTGCAAAAGATAAAGAAGAAGATATTTTAGATGGATTTTCTTCTTATGCAGATGATTATATAACAAAACCATTTAACTTAAAAGAGTTAAGTGCAAGAGTAAAAGCTGTAATAAAACGAACAAAAAAAGATGTTGAAGTATTTAAAATAAAAGATATCACTTATAAGAAGAACAATAAAAAATTCTACATAGATAATAAAGAAATTGATTTAACTCACCTAGAACACGACTTATTTTTAGAGTTTATTAAAAACAAAGATATTTTACTTTCAAGAGAGCATTTATTAGATGCTGTTTGGGAAGACTCATTTGATAAAAAATTAAAAACTGTAAATGTAGCTATTAAAAGACTTAAAGAAAAAATCGATCCAGATGGAGAAAAAAACTATATAAAATCAGTTCGTGGTGAAGGTTATATTTTTTGCTAAAAATTCATCAACTATTTTTACGAAGCTTTATTTTTATCTTTATTGGTATTTTAATTTTTGTGTCGCTTGTTAGCTACTCATGGCTAAAATCTACTCATATAAAAGAGGTTGAAAAAAATCTTATTCAAAATATTGACTCATTTAGTATTGCTTTGAGTTCTTTAGAAAATTTAGATGAACAAGTAAAACTATTAAAAGAAAACACAAATTTAAGAATTACGATTATAGATGCCAATGGTGTTGTCATTGCTGAAAGTGATAAAGATAAAAATAGCATGGATAACCATTTAAACAGAGAAGAGATTAAAAACATCAACTCTCAAGGAATTGGTAAAATTATACGAAAATCAAATACTGTAAATAAACAAATGTTAAATGTAGTAAAAAAGACAACTATAAACAGTGAACAAATATATATAAGAATGGGTAGTTATCTCACTCAAATTGAATCTCAATTTATTAATTTAACTATTCAATTTATTGCAATTTTTTCTATATTTTTACTAATTGCGCTAGTTATTATTTACTATATAAGCAAAAGAATGCAAATACAAACTAATATGATATTAAGATTTTTAACAAAATTATCTGCAAAAGAAGGTTTTAATAAATCAGATTTAGAGTCACTTCATGCTGATTTTACTTTAGAGTTCTTTCAAATAACAAACCTTCTAAAAAAAGTTGCAGTTAAAATCTCAAAAAAAGACAAATTAAAATCAAAACACAATGCAGCTTTGAAACTATCAAATAAACAAAAAGATGAAATTATTTCAGCTATTTCTCACGAGTTTAAAAATCCAATTGCTATTATCTCTGGGTATAGTGAAACTATTTTAAATGATGATGAACTAACACCTGCAATAAAAGAGAAATTTCTTAAAAAAATTCACAATAATGCAAATAAAATGGCGACATTAATAGATAGATTAAGAGTTAGTTTAAAATTTGAAGAGAACAAACAAGAAGGCTTCTTTAAGCCATACTCTATTTATAAAATCTGCTCAGAAGTTATTGAGGACCTTGGTCAAAAATATAAAGAAAGAGAAATAGTCTTAGTTGGAGATGATATAATTTTAAATATTGATGAAACTCTATTTTATATGGCAGTTGAAAACTTAGTAGAAAATGCTCTCAAGTACTCAGAAGACAAAGTTACCATAAAAATTGAAAAAAAGTCTCTTTGTGTTATTGATATGGGCATAGGAATAGAAATAGAAGAACTAGATAAAATTAAGCAAAAATTCTATAGAATCTCAAAAAATGATTGGAATAACTCTCTAGGACTTGGTCTATTTATAGTTCAAAAGATATTAAATCTTCACAACTTCACTTTAGATATTCAAAGTGAATATAATTTTGGCTCTAAATTTATCATAAACTTCAAATAAACTTAAATTAAGCAATCCATAATTAAAATATCCTTAATTTAAGCTGTATTTTATATTTATTAGACTATTATTCGACCTCATAAATAAATCGGAGAAAATATATGAAATTTACTCAAATGGCAAAAGCTAACGAAATCGAAAGAGATTGGGTAGTAATTGATGCAACTGATAAAGTTTTTGGTAGAATCATTACTGAAGCTGCTTCAATTCTAAGAGGAAAAAACAAACCTTGTTTTACGCCTCATGTTGATTGCGGAGACAATGTAATCATTATCAATGCTACAAAAGCAAAATTTTCTGGAAATAAATTAGAAGTTAAAAACTACTATACTCACTCTGGATACTTTGGTAGCACTAAGACACACAAAATGTCTGAAATGTTTGAAAAAAATCCTGAAAAGCTATATAAACTAGCTACAAGAGGTATGCTTCCAAAAACAACACTTGGTAAAGCAATGTTAAAAAAATTAAAAGTATATGCAGGTGCTGAACACCCACACACTGCACAAATTAAAGGATAAGACTAATGGCAAAAGTATATGCAACAGGAAGAAGAAAAACTTCTGTAGCTAAAGTATGGTTACAAGCAGGAAACGGGCAACTTACAATCAACGGTCAATCTTTAGATGCGTGGTTAGGTGGACATGAATCAATCAAAAAAAGAGTTATGCAACCATTAGAAGTAGCTAAACAAGAAACTTCTGTAAATGTTATCGTTAAAACTCTTGGTGGTGGTTATTCTGCGCAAGCTGATGCAGTAAGACACGGTATTTCAAGAGCATTAGTTGCTTATGATGAGCAATTTAGAACAATTTTAAAACCACATGGATTACTTACAAGAGATTCAAGATCTGTTGAAAGAAAGAAATTTGGTAAAAAGAAAGCAAGAAAAAGCAGCCAATTCTCAAAAAGATAATTGTTACTTTATTTTACTTTTTTCAAAAGGAGCAAGAAAACTTGCTCCTTTTTTTATGCAAAAAATAGTACAATCCCTTATGAAAAAACTACTATTATTTTTATATATTATTTCAAGTTCTCTTTTCTTTGTACAAGCTTCAACTTTAAATTTATCAATGAGTTCAAATCCTAGTAGACTAAATCCTATTTTAGCAAATGATAGTGCAAGTAGTGAGATATCTAGCTGGCTTTTTAATGGGCTTTTTAAATATGACAAAGATGGTAAAATCACGACTGATTTAGCAAGTTCGTATGAGTTTAAAAACAATACTCATCTTATTATAAAACTCAAAAAAGGAGTTTTATGGCATGATAAAAAGCTTTTTACTGCACACGATGTAGTTTTTACCTATGAAAGTATAAAAAACCCAAAAGTCTATACTACAATTGCTACAAATTACATAAATGTAAAAAGCGTAAAAGCTCTTGATAATTATACAATTGAAGTAATTTATACAAAACCATATTTTAAAGCTTTAGAGATTTGGATGGTAGGAGTTCTTCCTAAACATATCTTACAAAATGAATCAGACTTGATGAAAAGTAGTTTTAACAAAAATCCAATAGGAACTGGTCCATATAAACTTCAAAAGTTTGAGACTTCCTCAGATACTCTGCTTATTGCAAATGATGACTATTTTGAAGGCAGACCTAAAATTGATACCATTTCATATAAATTTTTACCAGACCCAACGACCTCTTTTTTAATGTTAAAACAAAATAAGCTAGATGTTGGTGGGCTTACTCCTTTACAGCTAGACAGACAAATCAATGACAAATTTAAAGAAGATTATAAAATCATAGAGCAACCAAGTTTTGCATATACTTATTTAGGATTTAATCTAAAAAATGAAAAATTCAAAGACTTAAAAGTTAGACAAGCTTTAAGCTTAGCAATAAATAGACAAGAGTTAGTAGATATTTTATTCTTTGGTCAAGCAAAAGTAGCAACTGGTCCATTTTTGCCTGGAAGTTTTGCTTTTAATGAAAATGTAAAAGCTCCTACTCAAGACCTAGAAAAGGCTAAACAACTATTAAATGAAGCTGGTTACAATGAAAGCAACCCTTTTGTCTTTGAAGTGGTTACTAATACGGGTAATGACATAAGAGTCAATGTTGCTGAAATTACGCAATATCAATTAGCAAAAATTGGTGTGAAAATGAACATAAGAGTTATGGAGTGGCAGGCATTTTTAAATACTGTTGTAAACCCTAGAAATTTTGAAGCAGTAATTTTAGGGTGGAGTTTGGCTCTTATGCCAGATGCGTATCCAATTTGGCACTCACAAAGTGCTAAAAAAGGTGGTTTCAATTTTGTTGGGTATGAAAACAAAGAAGTAGATAAACTTATAGAAGAGGCTTCGATTACAATTGATACTCAAAAACTAGGAATCTTATATCAAGATATATTTAAAAGAATTACAGATGATGTTCCATACCTTTTTTTATATATTCCAAACTCTATTACTGTAGTTAACAGTAAAATAAAAAACATAGAGCCAGCTTTAATTGGTATTACACATAACCAAAAAGATTGGATTAAAGAGTAAAAATGAAAGAAACTATAATTCTATTTGACTTAGATGGTACATTAATTGATTCAACTGATGCCATTTTATCTACATTTTATTATTCATTTGAAGTAATGAATTTTAAATTTGATGGAAATGATGAAGATATAAAAAAACTAATTGGGTATCCACTTGAAATAATGTACGAAAATCTTGGTGTCCCAAAAGAGAAAGCTTTTGATTTTGTAAATGTTTACAAAGAGAGATATAGAAAAATCTCAAAAGAAAAAACATATTTGCTTGAAAATGCTATTGAAGCTTTAATTGAAGCAAAAAAATTTGCAAGACTTAGTGTAGTTACTACTAAAACCGGCTCATATAGTGTTCCCTTATTACACAATTTAAATATCTTGGACTTCTTTGAACACATAATTGGAAGAGAAAATGTTCAAAATCCAAAGCCACATCCAGAACCAATTTTAAAAGCATTAGAGCTTATGAACGTAAATAATAAAAATACAAATATTTGGATGATTGGAGACACAAAACTTGACTTAATTTCTGCAAATGAAGCAAGTATAAATTCTGTAGGAGTATTGTGTGGTTATGCAGAAGAAGATGAATTAAAAAAGTACACTTCAAATATTGTTTCAAATTCATTAGAAGCAGTAAAATTCATTGCCAATCTGTCACAATCGGACACAAATTAAAGGTTCCATTAAAGTAGCAATTAAGTAAACAAAAAGTATCCTATTTTTTCAATAAAAATAAGGAAATATCATGTCAAAAATTTTTGCTACAATGGATGGAAACGAAGCAGCTTCTTATGTATCATATGCTTTTACAGAAGTAGCTGGAGTTTATCCTATTACGCCATCTTCTCAAATGGGAGACAATACTGAAAAGTGGGCAACACAAGGAAAGAAAAATCTTTTTGGTTCTACTGTTAAAGTTATTGAAATGCAATCAGAAGCAGGTGCTGCTGGTACATTTCATGGTTCACTTCAAGCTGGAGCTTTAACTACAACATTTACAGCCTCTCAAGGACTATTACTTAAAATTCCAAATATGTATAAAGTTGCTGGTCAATTATTACCAGGTGTTATTCATGTAAGTGCAAGAGCATTAGCTGCGCATGCACTATCAATCTTTGGTGACCACCAAGATGTTATGAGTGCAAGAGCAACAGGTTTTGCAATGCTTGCAACTGGTTCTGTTCAAGAAGTTATGGACATAGGTGGAATTGCTCACCTAGCTGCCATTAAAGGAAGGGTTCCATTTTTACACTTTTTTGATGGATTTAGAACATCACATGAGATTAATAAAATTGAAGTAATGGATTATGCTGTATTTGACAGACTTTTAGATAAAGAAGCTGTAAAGAGATTTAGAGACACTTCTTTAAACCCTGAATCACCAGTAACAAGAGGAACTGCACAAAACGATGATATCTACTTCCAAGGAAGAGAAGCTCAAAATAAATTTTACGATGCTGTTCCAGATATTGTAAATGAATATATGCAAGAAATTTCAAAGGTAACTGGAAGAAATTATGCTCCATTTACTTACTATGGTGATGAAAATGCAACAGATATTATAATTGCGATGGGTTCAGTAAATGAAACTATAAAAGAAACAATTGATTATTTAAGAGCAACTGAAAACAGAAAAGTTGGTTTACTTGTAGTTCACCTATACAGACCATTTAGTACAAAATATTTTATGAATGTTCTTCCAAAAAGTGTTGAAAGAATTTGTGTACTAGACAGAACAAAAGAACCAGGAAGTTTAGGTGAACCTCTATACTTAGACATAAAAGCAGTATTCTATAATGAAGCAAAACAACCAAAAATTATTGGTGGTAGATACGGACTATCTTCAAAAGATGTTCCTCCAGCACAAATTATTGCAATTTATGATAATTTAGCAAAAGAAAATTCAAAAGATAATTTTACTGTTGGTATCAATGATGATGTTACATTTACTTCAATTGAAGTTGGTGAAAATGTATCGGTTGTTTCAGATGAAGTAAGGGAGTGTTTATTCTATGGACTAGGAGCAGATGGAACAGTAGGTGCGAATAAAAACTCAGTAAAAATTATTGGAGACAAAACAGATTTATATGCACAAGCATATTTTGCATATGATTCAAAAAAATCTGGTGGTTACACAAGATCTCACTTAAGATTTAGTAAAGACCCAATTAGATCAACATACCTTGTTTCAAATCCTAGTTTTGTGGCATGTTCAAAAGAAGTTTATTTAGAACAATATGAAGTTATTGACAAAATTAGACAAGGTGGAACATTTTTACTTAACTCTATTCACTCACCAGAAGAAATTGTACAAAAAATACCTAATAGAGTTAAAAATATCTTAGCTACTAAAGAAGTGAATTTTTACATAATTAATGCTACAAAACTAGCAAGAGATATAGGTCTAGGGACTAGAACAAATACAATTATGCAAGCAGCATTTTTTAAACTTGCAGATGTAATAGCATATGAAGATGCAAAAACGTACATGAAAGAGTATGCAAAAAAAGCTTATGGAAACAAAGGTGACGATATTGTTCAAATGAACTATTCTGCTATTGATTCAGGAGAAGCAGGTTTAGTTAAAGTTGAAGTAGACCCAAAATGGAAAGAACTTGAAAGTGGTTCTTTAGTTGTTAATTCAAAATACAAAGGTAGTGATTTTGTTGAAAACTTTGCAAAAGTTGTAAATGCAGCAAAAGGTGATACTCTTCCTGTTTCAATCTTTACAGACAGAGAAGATGGAACGTTTGAAAATGGTACAACGAAATACGAAAAAAGAGCAATTGCAACAGTGGTTCCAAAATGGATTGAAGACAACTGTATTCAATGTAATCAATGTGCATTTGAGTGTCCACATGCTGTAATTAGACCATTTGTTATGGATGAAAATGAATTTAATAATGCACCTCAAGGTGTAAAAGAGCATAGTATTGATGCAACTGGAAAAGGTTTCAAAGGAACTGGATTAAAATTCAAAATTCAAGTATCTATTATGGACTGTACTGGTTGTAACATTTGTGTAGATATTTGCCCTACAAAAGACAAATCACTTGTAATGGTACCATACGAAGATATGGAAAAGCAAAACGAGCAAGAGAATGCTGATTACCTATTCAATGATGTTACTTATAAAGATTATATCATTGAAAAAGATAGTATTAAAGGTTCTCAATTTGCAAAACCTCTATTTGAGTTCCATAGTGCTTGTCCTGGATGTGGAGAAACTCCATATTTAACACTTGCAACGCAACTATTTGGTGATAGAATGATGATAGCAAATGCAACTGGATGTACTTCTATTTATTCGGCATCTGCACCATCAACTCCATATACTAAAAATGACAAAGGTGAAGGTCCTGCATGGGCAAACTCACTATTTGAAGATACTGCAGAGTTTGGTTATGGTATGCATCATGGTATGGAATCTATAAGAAATAGAATGCAAATTATAATGACTGAAACTATGGAAAAAGTAAATAATCCACTAAAAGTTTTATATAAAGAATGGATTGAAAATAGAAATGATGGTCCTAAAACTCAAGAAATTAGAAATAAATTAGTTCCTCAATTAGAACAAAATCAAGACCTAGATGGTGTAAAAGACTTATTGGATCTTAAAAAATATATTGTTAGAAAATCACAATGGATCATTGGTGGAGATGGTTGGGCATATGATATTGGGTATGGTGGACTAGACCATGTACTTTCAACTGGGCAAAATGTAAATATACTAGTTGTTGACACAGAAGTTTACTCAAATACTGGTGGGCAATCTTCAAAAGCTGCAAGAACTGGTTCAATTGCAGATTTTACAAACGATGGTAAACCAAATGCTAAAAAAGATCTAGGATATATTTCTATGACTTATGGGAATATCTATGTTGCACAAATTAACTCAAGAGCAAATCAAAAACAAGTTGTTCAAGCACTTAAAGAAGCTGAAGAGTACAATGGACCATCACTTGTTATTGCATATTCTCCTTGTATTGCACATGGTATTAAAGGTGGATTAATGAAATCAGTTGACCAAGGACAATTAGCAACTGATTGTGGGTACTGGCCAATTTATATCTTTGACCCAAGAAAAATTGAAAAAGGCGAAAATCCTATTAAAATTTTTGGTAAAAAACCAAATTGGGACAAATATGAAGATTTCTTATTACAAGAAAATAGATATCTTTCATTAAAAAAACTTAACCCTGAGCATGCTAATGATATGTTAGCTCAAAATAAAAAAGAGGCTCAATACAGATATAGACAATTAACTAGAATGGCAGCTGCTGATTATTCAGATGAATTAGAAGCTTAAAAAACTAAAAGTAAAATAGGATAATCCTATTTTGCTTAATCCTCTTACTTAATATATACTATTTTTTATCTTGTTATCTTTTTGTTAATCTTTTGTTGTTTCTTTGTTTATTTTAATCTTTTATAATTCTTTTACAGATAAATTTTTTATTTTTTCTTTCCTTCCTAAAAGAGCTTT
>CAYJFN010000028.1:11117-12110 GCA_964369325.1 uncultured Arcobacteraceae bacterium | reverse complement strand
AACTCTTACTTAAAATTTGTAGTAAATAAAGAGTTTGTTTCAAATGCTACAGAAGAGATTAACTCTATATTAAAACAAATTTCTCCTTGTGAGGTTTTTGTTATGCCAATGGGTAAAAATATAGACGAGCTTAATTTAAATGCTCTTAGTATAATAAATATGGCAATAGAAAATAACTTTAAATATAGTGATAGATTGCATATTCGATTATGGGATGAAAAAAGAGGCGTGTAAAAAGTTTTATATAAAAACTGCATAAGAAATTCTAAATTTATAAACAAATAAATATTATAGTGTCCAGTTTGTTTCTTTTTTAAATCTAAAAAAAGTATACTTATACATCTACAAATCAAATTTAGGATATTTATGGAAGAATTTTTACTTCAATTGTTTATATTCTTTATTTCAGCAAGTATTGCTGTACCAATAGCAAAAAAATTTGCATTAGGTTCTGTATTGGGCTATTTAATTGCAGGTGTTTGTATAGGACCTTTTGGGCTATCTTTGATTGATAATATAGAAGAAATAATGCATATTACTGAATTTGGCGTAGTTATGATGCTATTTTTAATAGGGCTAGAGTTAAAACCATCTCTTTTATGGGAGCTAAAAACTCCTATTTTTGCAACAGGTTCGGTTCAAGTGTTACTAAGCACTTTTTTTATTTTTTTTGCAGGCTTATATTTTGTGTCTTGGCAAGAAGCTTTGGCTATTGGGCTTATTTTTTCACTTTCATCAACAGCTATTGTTTTACAAACATTAAAAGAGAAAAATCTAACAAATACAAAAGCAGGAAAATCTATCTTTTCAGTATTGTTATTTCAAGATTTAGCAGTTATTCCAATACTAGCAATTTTACCACTTCTTGCTACTTTTGAATTGTCAAATAGCCAATTATTAGAAGAATCAGTTTTATTTAACATACATTCCCTTCCAGATTATTTGCAAGTTATAGTTACAATTGCTTCAATTGCTTTAATACTTATTTTAGGA
>CAYJFN010000028.1:0-11107 GCA_964369325.1 uncultured Arcobacteraceae bacterium | reverse complement strand
AACAAGACCAGTTTTAAAAATAATTGCACAAACAAAAGTTAGAGAGATATTTGTAGCAGCCTCTTTAGCTTTGATTGTAGGAATATCTTTACTTATGAATATAGTTGGACTTTCTCCTGCCCTTGGGACATTCTTAGCTGGAGTAGTTCTTGCAAATAGTGAATATAGACATGAGTTAGAAAGCGACATACAGCCTTTTAAAGGGTTGCTTTTAGGTGTGTTTTTTATCTCAGTTGGAGCTAGTTTAAACTTTTTAGTTATAAGTAAGCACTTACTTTTAGTTATAACTATTGTAGTTTTATTAATACTTTTAAAGTTTTTAGCAATATATATAACTGCTAGAGTTTTCTCTTTTGAGAAAAAAAGCAGAGTTTTATTTGCCTTATATTTAGCTCAAGGAAGTGAATTTGCATTTGTTTTATTGCAATTTTCTAAAGCAAATGGAATATTAAAAGATACTTTAATAGACCCACTTACATCAAGTGTTGCTATTTCTATGTTTTTAGCACCAATAATTTTTATTATATATGACAAAATATTTAATAAACCAAAAGAACAAAAAGAAAATCTAAAAGAAGAAGATGAAATTATATATGAAAACAACAAAGTTATAATTGCAGGTTTTGGAAGATTAGGGACAGATTTAGGAAGATTTTTAATATCTTCAAATATTAAGCCAATTATTATTGACAACGATTCATCAAATGTTGAGATTTTAAGAGAGTTTGGTTTTGAAGTGTTTTATGGAGATGTTACAAGGCTTGATTTACTAAAATCAGCAGGAGCATCTCAAGCAAAACTTTTGATAATCACAATAAGTGATATAGAAAAATCAATTAAAATTATAAAACTAGTTAAAAAACATTTTCCAAATCTTGAAATTGCCGTTAATGCTCATACTAGAAAAGAGGTTTATGCTTTAATTGATAGTGGGGTTAAAAACATAAGACTAGAAACTTTTGCGAGTGCAATAAATCTTGGCAAAGATGCACTTGAAATATTAGGTGTAGACGCTTATGAAGTTAATAGGCTTGCAAATTTATTTGTGCAAAAAGACAAAGAGATGTATCCTATTTTAAATGAAATATATAAAAAAGATAAACAAAAATATAAATCAATGTATCAAAAACACAATCAAAATTTAAAAGAAATTATGATGTATGATAAAAACAATTCTTTAAATAGTTAATGTAGCACTTTTCTAAATAAAAAGACATACTATTATAAACAAAAATAATAATTGTAACTACCTTATTATTATCAATTTTTAGATAAAATAAGAAAAATATATGATGGTATAAAACTTTTAAAGGTTTTATGTTATTTGTTCAAATTATCACAAGAAGCTATATGAAAAAACTTTTAGTACTTTTTACTATTTTATTCTTTATTTTTGTAAGTGTTTTTTTATATGTTTATAATAAAACTCCATATGTTTCACAATACTTAGCACAATACCACCACAAAAAAGCGTTAAACTACAATAAGAAATCTTATGAATTAATAGAAAAGTCAAAAGAGCAAAACACTTTTCACCCATCTTCACTTCGTTCTGTGGATAATTTAGAGTACGAAAACAATATAAATGAAGCAAAAAAATTTGAAATAAAAGCAGATATGATTCTTTCAGAAAGTATAAAAAAGTATCCTGATTACTTAAAAACTCGTATAATGCAGTTAGATATCAATTATTTTGCACTTAAAATGGATTTGTTTGAAAAAAATATAATAGAGCTAATTTCTCACTCTTATAAAAACAAAAACATATGGAAAGATACTCCTATGAGTGATGATGAGTTTTTACAAGATATGCAAGAGAATAATATAAATTTAATCAAAGCAGGGCATGAAAATGTAGTAATGCAAATTGCTAAAGAAATATTAAAATATTATCCAAATAATTTTGAAAACCTAAAAATCTTAGGTGAAGTTAATTTATCCTTTAGTGAATTTAATGATGCCCAAAAGTATTTTAATATGGCTTTAGCTCTTTCTTCTAACGACGAAGGCATTAAACAACATTTAAAACACATTGATTTTCTAAAAAAGAACAATTTGCGTTTTCATTTTGAAACTCGTGGAGATTTGTCTTTTTATAGTAAAAAAGGTGGCAGGATTTATGCGGTTAAAGACAATAAGATTTTGTTCGAGGTTTTTTATTTTGATAATGGAGCAGACTATTTAGAAGAGGGGCTTTTTAGAATTGTTGATGATAAAGGCTTAATTGGCTTTGCAGATGAAAAAGGCAATGTAGTTATCAAACCACAATACAAATTTGCTACTTCTTCATATGAAGGTAAAATAAAAGCTACACACACAGGTAAATTAGTTCTTGTAGGTGAGTATAAAAGTTTTGAAAGTGATGATTGGTTTATTGTGGATAATCCTTTAAATAAAAAGAAAAAAAATTAATTAGAAAGAGAAATTAAACTGAAAATGAAAAAGATTTATTTTATGAAAATTATCAATATCTTATGAAAATGATTGACTTGATTTAATTAATGATGAATATTCATATAATCAATAGTAAAAATGAATAACAATATTTTTAGTAAACGATATAAATATATAATACTTTTTTTAACTTTCTTAGCTTTGGAGGTATTTATAGCATTGTTTGTAAAAGACAATATTATAAGACCTTACATTGGTGATGTTTTGGTTGTATTTGTTGTATATTATTTTGTAAAAATATTCTTTCCTAAAGCAAGAAAGAGTTTAATTTTATATGTTCTTATCTTTTGTATATTTATTGAATTTTTGCAATATTTAGAGATATTAAAACTATTAAATTTAAATAACAATCGTTTTTTAAGTATTGTATTGGGAAGCACTTTTGATATAAAAGATATTTTTTGTTATTTTGTAGGGTGCTGTTTGCTTTATATAATTAAAAGTTGCAAAAAGGTAAGAAGTTAATATTTGAGAGTAACATATTATTTTGCTAGTATTAAAAGTCTTATAAAATTATATTTAGCTATAATCACCCAAAATTATATATAAGAGAGACAAATGAACGATAAAAACAATGTGACCAAGACATTTGGGTTTAAAATCTTTGTTATTTTTGTAATAGGGCTGTTTTTTTTAATTCCTATGGCATTTATTGAAGAGACCATTAGTGATAGAAAATATTATCAAAAAGAAGCAGTAAAATCTATAATTGAACCAATTGGAGGAGAACTTTATCTTGATGGTGCATTTATAGTTATACCTTATACATATACTTATCAAACAAAAACCAATGAAGAGCTTAAAACTATAAGAAAACAAGATTATCGTGTAATTGTTGCAAGCGATTTAAATGTTCAAGCAAACGCAACTATGAGTACTCTTGAAAGAGGGATTTTTAAAGCTCCCATGTTTAATGTAGATATTAAAATGAATGGAAAATTTGACAGAATGAGTGATGGTTATTTAGCAATGGATGCAAAAGAAGCCATGATTTTAATTCCAGCAAAAAACAAACAAAACTTTAAGAGTTTACCAGTTGTTGAAGTAAATGGAAAACCTTTAAAACTAATTGAATCCCCAAATTTACCAACAAGTAGAAATGATGTTTTAAGTCAAGGTTTTGCTTATAAAATCCATTCTAATAGCGATACTGCTTATGACATGATACATAAAGGGTTTGATTTTTCTGTTAGAATTAATGCACAAGGGGGAAATGCAATTCATATTATGCCAAATGTTGGAGACACAAAAATTTCTTTAAGCTCAAATTGGAGTGATCCAAGTTTTCAAGGCAAATGGCTGCCAAGTAGTAGGCAAGTAAATGAAAGTGGTTTTAGTGCAGTTTGGGAAGTACCTAGTTTTAGCTCACCATTTAGTGTAAGAGAGTTTAAAAATTCGAATCATAATGAAAGAGCACAGTATATTTCAACACAATTTTTGCTTTTAAACGACAACTATACTCAAACAATTAAGAGTATAAAATATTCAATTTTATTTATTTTTGTGCCATTTTTTGCACTACTTTTATGCGAATTATTAGCTAAAAAAAGTATTCATGTTATTCAGTATGTTTTAATAGGACTTGCAAATGCTGTTTTTTATATGTTGCTTTTATCTATAAGTGAGCATTTAAGTTTTAATATAAGTTATTTAATAAGTGCTTGTATGGTCATTATATTAACAGGACTATATGTTTATGCTTTTGCAAAAGCTGGAAAAATAGGAGCAATTTTTGCAGGTGTAGAACTAATTGCTTATGGTTTCTTATTTAGTTTACTTCAATTAACAGATTATGCACTACTTGTGGGAACTATTGGAATATTTGTTGCAATTGCAACTGCTATGTATTTTACAAGAAATATAAATACACAATTACAGAAAGAAAATATTTAAATTCTATTTTACCTTCACCTTAAAAGGTGAGGGTGTTAGTTTGAGTTACAATTCATAGAGCAAGTGCTAAAACCAGTTTTTAAAAACATACCTGTTACAGTATCCATTGTTTGTATATGGTTCACTAACCAAGCTGGAAGTTCTTTAGTAAAATAGTTTTTTAAAACTTCTATGTCGTTTGTTTCTTGCCATTTGGCAAAAATTTCATCCATAATTTTTAGTACATTTTCATGTTCGTTTTTATGAAAAGTATATGCTGGAAAGTTGTTTGCTTTCATAGCTGCTTCTTCACCTTCAAAGTGACCGATTGTATGGTTAATCCATTCTTTGTATTTTTCATCTATTTTTGTTTTTATAGCATCATTTGGATTTTTTTCATACGATACCACTTGCTCATAAAGCTCGTTTATAATATCTACATCTTCCTTATGAACTTCATTCATAAAATCCATTGCTACAAGAGGCATTTTACTTTTATCTATTAGCATATTTTGTCCTTAAAATTTTTGAAATAGTATCAAAAAAAACTAAAAAGGAAAATGACATAAATCAATAGTTATATTTAATAACTTTTATATAAATATTTTGTACAATAATATACTTCAAAAGGAGATTTAAATGGACTTTATATTTACAAGAAGAAGTGTTCGAGCTTTTAAAGACAAAGAAGTAGAAGATGAAAAAGTGGACAAAATTTTAAGGGCAGCTATGCAAGCCCCATCTGCAGCTAATCAAAGACCTTGGGAATTTGTAGTTATAAAAGGTAAGGAAAAATTAGAAAAACTATCAAAATATAATATATATGCAGATACTTTAAAAAATGCAAATATTGCAATAGTAGTTGTTGGAAACCCAAATAGAATGATAATGAGTGAATATTGGCAACAAGATTTAGGAGCATGTACTCAAAATATTCTTTTAGAAGTTGCTTATTTAGGACTTGGTGCTACTTGGTATAGTTGCGCTCCTTGTGAAGAGAAAATGAACTTTTTAAAAGAATTTTGCAATTTGGAAGAAGATGTTTTACCATATAGTGTTGTTGGTATTGGGTATCCTGCAAAAGTAGGAGCAAATCATTTTGTAGATAGATTTGAGCAAGAAAGAATAAAATATATAAAATAGCTTATTGCTGTCTAATGTTTATTTTTAATGCAATACAAAGACAAAAACGAGTAAAATATTATTTTTAACTACAAAAAATTATTAATTTAAGGAAACATTTGAAAAAAATCTCCAAAATTTTTGACAATATTGAAAATCTAAAAGAAGAAATAAAAGAAGAAAATATAGATTTCAATGCTCCAATGCTTGTGCGTATTATAACTTCAGAGAATACAAGAGAAAATGCACACAAACTTGCAAAAGATATAAAAAAGCTTTTACCAAATAGTACAATTATAGGTGCAACATCGTCTATGAGCGTTATACATAAAGGTGAACAAATTGATTATGCAACACTTATTGTAATAGAACAATACGCAAAATTAATTCTTAGTTCTAGAAAAATAGGTTTTAAAGATAAGTCAATAAAACAGCTTGCAAAAGAAGTACATGAAGCAAGTACTGATATATCTTCATTAAATTGCGGTGTGAATATTTTATTTCCTGCTGCATTTTGGGATGGATATAAATTTGTACGAGAATTTGATGCACTAAAACCACAGGTAAAACTTGTTGGTGGTATGGCAGGTGAAATGGTTCATATTGGTGGTGATAGCTATTTATTTGATGAAAATGGCGTATATGATGATTCTATGCTTATATTTGCAGCAACTCACGAAGATGAACACCATTTTTTAAATGTTTTTACTCCTCATGATGTTCTTAGTGAATCAGTTCATGAAATTACTAAAACAGATGGACACTTTGTAAAAGAGATAGATGGACAACCTGCTGGACAATGGATATTAGACTATTTAAATATTTCAGAAGAGAATGTTTTGCATCATGATTTAATAAAAAGTGCTACAGATTTTCAAAGTACTTTGGATCAGGTAAATAATGACTATCTTACAAGATTTCCAATTTTATTGGAAGAAGATGGTACAGGTTGGTATTCTAACTACGTAAGAGATGAAAATGCTTTGTCTTTTTATCATGCGAATTTAACTGAAAATATAAAATTTAAAATGGGTTATGTTACACCAATAGCAGCTATGAATCAAACATATGAGCTTCTTTCAGAATCATATAATACACCAATAGAATCAATTTTCGCATACACTTGTGTAGTGCAAAGAATGTATCTGTCAAATGTTGCAAAGTGGGCATTAGCACCTTTTAATCAGTGTGATGTATGTGGTATGTTTATGATGGGTGAAATTGTATTTAGAAATGGAAAGAATGAATATCATCAAGGTGCTTGCGTTATAAATGGAGTATCAGAATCAGAAAAATATATTATGCCAGAGTTGCAAGCACTAGAAAAAATATCTTTGGTTGAAAAAGATATTGATTTTATTATGAAAGCCATAGAAAAACAGTCTCAAACTACAAAAAGTGGGGCAAAATATGTAGAGAATTTGGATAAGCATAGAAGGCTAGGAAGTATTGAAAGCTATTTTAAAGACCCACATTTTAATATGCCTAATATGCTTCAATATAAATCAGATAGAGAAATATTTAAAATGGACAAAATTTGTCTAGTTGAAATACAAACTGCTGATGCTACAATTGCATATGCAGGACAAGAAGCATATGATGAATCTTGTATAGAAATGATGAAAGAATTAAATGAAATTTATAAAGATCATCCTGTATTTAGATTGTCAAGAATGTATGCTTTTAACTATAAATGTATAGTTATATCTTGTTTGGATTATGTTTCAAATTTGGATTTTATAGATTATTGTAAAGAGTTGCATCAAAAATATGGTTATGCTAAATCACTTTGTCATGATATTACAACTGTAAGTAGATTTGTAGTTGTTTTAAATCAAGATTCACTAGTAGAAGAGGGGATGAAATATCTTTTTTCTAATTCAGACAAAATGGATACATTTGTAGTTTGTAGTAGTGCAGAACAAACTGAAGATATAACAAATAAAGAGCTTCAAACGCTAGATTTAATAAATAGAGCTATTAAAAATAATCTTGTTGTTCCTTATTATCAAGGTTTACACAATAATACTACAAAAACAATTGATAAGTATGAATCACTAATGAGAATTAAAGATATAGATGGAACACTATATACTCCTTATTCTTTTATGGATATATCCAAAAAATATAAGTTATATTCGCATATAAGCCAGTTGATGGTTGAAAGTGTTTTAAATGATTTCAAAGATAGAAAAGAAGGAATATCTTTAAATTTATCTATAAATGATATTGATTCATCTGTTTTTAGAGAGTGGCTTTTAGAAGAGTTAGGTAGATTTCCAAATCCTCAAAGAGTCATTATAGAAGTTTTGGAAAGTGATGATTTTAAAAATTTAGATGTGTTTTTTGAATTTATAAAAAAAGTTAGAAAAATAGGGTGTAAAATTGCTATTGATGACTTTGGTTCAGGTTATTCAACTTTTACAACTGTGCTTCAATTAGAGCCTGATATTATCAAAATAGATGGAAGTATTGTAAACAAAGTTGATAGCTGCAATAAATCATTGATGATTCTTGATACTATTCAATATCTTACAAAAAAACTTGGAGCTTTAACAGTTGCTGAGTTTGTTGAAAATCAAAGTATTCAAGATATTTTAGAAAAATATGAAGTTTCATACTCTCAAGGATATCATTTTTCAATGCCACTTCCTTTTGAACAACTTCCATAAAATCAATAAGTAAAAGAGAAATTTAAATAATATTTCTCTTTTAATGACACTTTTATTCTATTTATTAACTAAACTTAAATATAATTTTATACATCTGTTAAATATCTTAATAGATTGAAATAATTAAATAAGGAGTATAAAATGAAATGTCCTGTATGTAAAGATGTAGATTTAGTTATGAGCGATAGACAAGGTGTAGAAATAGATTATTGCCCATCTTGTAGAGGAGTTTGGCTAGATAGAGGGGAGTTGGATAAAATTATTGAAAGAAGTATTCCTGCTCAAGCACCACAACAAAACAACTCTTATAGCGAGCCAAGATATGAAAAGCCAAGAGATTACGATAGGCATGATAGTTACAATAATAAAGGCTACCATAAAAAAAGAAAAGAGAGTTTTCTTTCAGATCTTTTTGATTTTTAATCAATTAAAAAGAGGTTTTTCAGCCTCTTTTATTTTTTTAAACCTTCTCTCATTGCTTCAATAATATTTTCATCTGCTTTTACCTTTGTAAAATACTCAAAAGCCAAAACACCTTGATAAAGTAGCATATCTTCACCATCTTTAACAATTAATCCCTTATGTTTACATAAAGCTAGAAATGGTGTAATTTTGCCATATATACAATCAAATGCAAAAGAAGCTTTATCTAAAACTTGATTTAAAATTTCTATAGGACATGGTAAAAGCTCATCTTTAAGTCCTGCGCTTGTGGAATTTACTATAAGGTCATATTTATTGGTTTTAAAAGTTTCCCAAGTAAAACAAGGAAAATTATTGTTTTTAAAAAATTCTAAATTATTTTCACTTCTATTTAAAATGGTTACTGCAATATTTTTTTCTTTTAAAGCTAAGGATATTGCCTTGGAAGTTCCTCCTGCGCCTAAAAGTAGTACAGAATTGATTTTGCCAAAACTTTCAATAGCTTTTATAAAACCAGGTGCATCTGTGTTGTAAGCGATTATTTTATTATCTTCTAAAACATAGGTATTTACAGCTTTAATATCTTTTGCTATGCCTCTTACTTCATCTGCATTAATAAAAGCAAATTCTTTATGAGGAACAGTAATATTTGCACCATAGTAACCACTTTTTATAAAAACATCTTTAATAATGTTGCCATTTTCTAAAGAGTGCTTTATATATTTAGCATCTAAACCAAGTGATTTAAAGCCACTATTGTGCATTTGTGGTGATTTTGAGTGTTCAACTGGATTTCCAAAAATTGCAAATGTTTTCATAATTAGCCTATAAATTTTTTTGGTGATTATACAACAAATTAGATATAATCACCAAATGAAGATAAAACAACTATTTACAACTACAAATGATGGCAATATAGCATTTCATGTGACTTCTAATCATCAAGAAGTTATAAAAAATAGAGAAACAATAGCCTCAAAATATGATTTTAATATAAATAATATGCGATATATGGAACAAACTCATGGGGATAACGTATATATAATTACTAAAAACTCTCCTTTGTGTATAAGTGACTGTGATGCAATAATTACAAATGAAGCAAATATTCCTCTTATGGTTATGGTTGCAGACTGTATTCCTATTTTAATGTTTGATAATAAAAAAGGTGTTATAGCCGCTATTCATGCAGGAAGAAACTCAACATTTCTAAAAATAGTGCCTAAAACCGCCTTAATTATGATGGAGAAATTTGATTGTAAAGCAAATGATATAAAAGCAATTTTTGGTCCATCTATTCATAAGTGTTGCTATGAAGTAAATGAAGAGCTTAGAAACATTGTTCGTTCATCTTTTGGGAAAGAGTTTATTGTAGGGCAAAACATTGATTTACAAGGGATTAATGAGATGCTTTTAAATAAAATTGGCATTAACAATGTAGAAAGAACAGAAATTTGTACTTTTTGCTCTAGTAAAAAATATTTTTCATATAGGCTTAATAAAAATTGTGGAAGATTCGCTGGTATAATTGAATTACATAAATAAAATAATGCATGTTAATACTCAATAATAGTTATACATACAGAATTTTATTTGTAAACTGTTAATAGATGAATAAAAACATACAAATCAAAATAAAACCGTGCAATATATGAATAATATTCAATTTATGTAATAACTCATATGTATATTTTTATAGATATTTTAAAGTATACATAAAAATATGCTTTTCAAATAAAAAACAAACTTATTAGTTAAAATTATTTTTATATTAGTGGTTACTAATAATTATAAAAAAACATCATAAAAGCGTAATTTAAATGTATAAATAATGTTAATATAGTGTAATTTCTAAAAAAAATACCAATTTTAATAAAAAATTACAAAAAATTAAATTTTTTTAGGTTAATATTCTCACAATTATTAATAAAGAGGAGAAGTTATGAGTGTTATTACTGTAACAAAAGAAGAGAGTTTAGGTTACCATGAATTTCCAAAACCAGGAAAATTAAGTGTAGAAGCAACAGTTCCATTTGGAACACAAAAAGACTTGGCAATGGCGTACACACCAGGTGTTGCTTATCCTTGTTTAGAAATTGAAGCAGATCCAGAAAATGCGTTTAAATATACATCAAAAGCAAATTTAGTTGCTGTTATTTCAAATGGTACAGCAGTTCTTGGACTTGGAGATATTGGTGCGTTAGCTTCAAAACCTGTTATGGAAGGTAAATCTATTTTATTTAAAAGATTTGCTACATTAGATTCTTATGATATTGAAGTAGATGAAAAAGATATTGATAAGTTTTGTGAAATTGTAAAAGCAATTGCACCAACATTTGGTGGAATTAACTTAGAAGATATTGCTGCACCTGCTTGTTTTGAGATTGAAAAAAGACTTATTAAAGAATTAGATATTCCAGTTTTCCACGATGACCAACATGGAACTGCTATTATTAGTAGTGCTGCATTAATTAATGCAGCTGAAATAGTAGGTAAAAAGTTTGAAGATTTAAAAATTGTTGTTTTAGGAGCAGGAGCTGCTGCTATTTCTTGTTCTAAAATGT
>CAYJFN010000027.1:6844-12360 GCA_964369325.1 uncultured Arcobacteraceae bacterium | reverse complement strand
AAAGTGGTGCACTTTTGCACTGCATATTGGTGCACTTTTGGATTGCACTTGACACTTTCAACTAATTGATTTAGTATCCAAATTAATGTTCCATTAAACTTTTGATATTTAATTTTAATTTTTTCATTTTCTTCATCAAAATTTTCTAAGAAGGCTTTTTGTAGTAGCTTTTTTTCATCTGGTATACTATCAATACTACCTATACAATAATATTCACCTTCACTTTCTATCATATCCTTCGTAAGCATACCTCCATTTAAAATCCATTCCAAAACACTTCTATTAGCTCCAATTGCACTTTGTCTTATTTTATAAATTTCTTGGCCTCTTGGAGGTAGTGTAATAAATGAACTTGATGATATACCTAGTAGTCCAAACCCTCTGCAAGGATTAAAATATGTCCCATATGTAGGATTTATATATGTATCAGAATTTGATTTATCTTTTAATACTTCTAAGTCTAACTGTTCATTTTCCAAAAATTCTTTAATTATAACTTCATATACAGATGTACCTATAATTCCAATATCATATATTTTGTTGTTATTATTTTTCATATTTATTGTTGAAAGTATTACAACTAATTCAAGTCTATCAAAAGCTTTCATTAGTTCGTGTCTTACTTCAATATCATATATTTCATAATTTTTTGTTTGCTGATTTAGTTTGGTTTTATAGTTATCATAGAATTCTCCAACCAACCATGGCAATAGTGATAAGTATCTTGCTCTTTGAGAAATTGTAGTAATTGAAGCTAGTAATTGAGTTTCAATTTTTTGATCAACACTTCTAAGTCCTAAAATATCAAGACCTTTAATTATCTCTTTTTCACCTTTATTCCAAAAACTATTCAACTAATCTCCTTTGCCCTTTAAATATTAAGTTTGTTCCCTCATCTTATTATTTCTCATAAAACTTATCAACAAATTCAACTATTTTATCTAATACTCTAGTAACAACTTTTCTTGCTTTTAAATATGTTGGCATAGTATTTAAAGTCTCAGCAACATCTGCTCTTAATGGTTTTTTACCATCATATAAATAGCTATCTATAACTTTTTTAAGTTTATCATTATTTAAATCTTCTTCTTCGCAAAGCATATTAAAGGCATTTACTTTTTCATTATCCCAAAACTTTTCAAATTCATCTTCTAAATTTTCATTATCTTTTATATTCATTAGATTATCGTTGATAAACTTTTCAATTAGTTCTCTTTTGCTTCTTAATTGTGGATTATTATTTAAAATATTTGAAATATTTTGTATTTGATTAGTTTTTGTTTTTTCATCATCTATATCTTTATATTGTGCAAGAAGTTTTAGAATATAGTTAACATTTATTTCATCTTTATGAATTAATTCTAACTCAAAATCTACATCTTCTAATATAGAGGTCTTTTGGGAACCTTCTGGAGTATTACTTCTTATTGTTTCATATAAATCTAAGTATTTAGATTTAAAATCTTCAAATTCTTGTTCTTGCATACTCAAATCAGTCCATTTAAAATCTGCAAAGCCTTCAATAATGTTTTTCAATCTTATAATAGCTCTAAATGATTTTACAAACTCTAATTTTTGCTCTTCACCCATTAAATCATCTACTTCATTAATGTTTGAAACAACAGTAAGTAGTTTTTCATATGCTTCATTTATTTTAACCACATAAGCTTCATATGGTTCCATTATAATTATCTCTTTAGCATCTTTATTTGAAAACAAAGCAATTGCTTTATCAGTGTTTTGTTTTAAATTTCTAAAGCAAACTATATTACCTTGAGATTTTTTATCATTTAATATTCTATTTGTTCTTGAAAATGCTTGAATTAATCCATGATACTTTAGGTTTTTATCTACATACAAAGTATTTAATCTTTTGCTATCAAATCCTGTTAAAAACATATTTACAACAAGCAATATATCTATTTGCTTATCTTTAACTCTTTTTGAAATATCGTTATAATAGTTATAAAAACTTTTTGAATCTCTTGTAGAATATTTACACCCAAACATCTTATTATAATCTTCAATAAATTCATCTAGCTTATCTCTTGAATGTTTGTTTATATGCTCTTCATCAATAAATGCCCCATCTGAATCATCAATTTCAATTATTCCATTAGCATCTTTATCTTCTTCGTTTGCACTATATGAAAAAATAGTTGCTATTTTCAAATTATGTTTTTTTGATTTAAACATCTCATAGTATTTAATTAACATATCAACACTACTTACACACATCATTGCTGTAAACTCTTTTGATGAAGTTTTTGCATTATGATGAGATATAATATAATTAACAATCTTTTCAATTCTCTCATCACTTTGGAGAAGTTCATTTGTATCAATAGCTTCAACTTCTATATCAATATTTGTTGCACTATTATTTTTCTCTTTATATTTTCCAATATATTCAATTGAGAATTTTAATACATTATCATCATTAATAGCATCTGTTATAACATACTTATGTAAGCAATCATCAAATAAATCTTTTGTAGTTTTCTCTGTTTTTTTGCCAACAGCTGCATTATCTACAAAAATTGGTGTCCCTGTAAAACCTATCATTTGATTTTGTTCAAAGAATTTTTTAATTCTTTTATGTGTTTCTCCAAATTGACTTCTATGGCACTCATCAAAGATAAATACAACTTTTTTACCTTTTAATTTCTCCATTTTTTCAAGATATTGTTTTTTTGAAATAGCTGTATTTAATTTTTGAATAGTAGTAACTATTAATTTTGTATCATCACTAAATTGCTTAACAAGGGATCGTGTATCATCAGTTCCATCTACACAGCCATCACTAAAACTATTAAACTCTTTAGTTGTTTGAAAATCTAAGTCTTTTCTATCTACTACAAAAACTACTTTATGCACATTTGGTAGTTTCATTAAAATTTGAGATGTTTTAAAAGAAGTAAGTGTTTTACCACTTCCTGTAGTATGCCAGATATAGCCATTTTTATTGGTATCACTTACTCTATTTATAATTGCTTCAACTGCCCAAAATTGATAAGGTCTTAATATCATAAGAGTTTTTGTGCTTTGTGCTAATACTATATATTTACATATCATTTTAGATATATGGCATCTTTCTAAAAAAGTTGCTGCAAACTCTTCTAAGTTAGTTATATTTTTATTATTTTCATCAGCCCAGAAAAATGTTTGTTTGAAAGATTCTTTTTTATTGTTTGCATAATATTTAGTATTAACACCATTTGAAATTATAAATATTTGAATATAGTTATATAAAGCATTATTAGCAGAATAAGAGTGTTTTTGATATCTATTGATTTGATTAAAGGCTTCTTTTAATTCAAGTCCTCTTTTTTTCAGTTCAATTTGAACCAAAGGAAATCCATTTATTAAAATAGTTACATCATATCTATTTTGATAAGTACCATCTACAACAACTTGAGAAGTAACTTGAAAAATGTTTTGGCACCAATATTCACTATCTAGAAATTCAATATATTTTTTTGTTCCATCACTACAAGTTAAAACAAATTTATCTCTTAAAGTTTTTGCTTTTTCAAAAACATTTCCCTTAGCAAGGTGATTTAGAATTTGTTTAAATTCATCTTGGCTAAAAGTAGTTTTATTATGTTTTTCAAGTTGTTTTTTTAGATTTTTTTCCAAATCTTTATCATCTTTGATTACAACTCTTTCATATTGGTTTTTTTCAAGTTGTTTAATTAAATTCTCTTCTAATACTGCTTCACTTTGTTTACTCATTTTTGCACCTGTATTTATTTTTTATATAAAAATTTTGATATTTCAAACGTTTTTTGCTATAATTCACTAATTGGGTTGCGGATACGCGGCTGGCAAAAAGCTCTTGCGGATACGCGGGGGCTTTTTTGCTTTTATGGAAAGATTTGTAATCCCCTAACTTTATCTTCTTTGTTTTTATACAATTTTGTTTCAATAATACAATAAGCTCTATTTTCTTGTTCGGGTTTTAAAATATTTATTCCAATAGGTCTTGCTACTAAATCAGCTAATTGTAAACCTGCTGAATTACTCATTTTATTTGCCATAACTATTTCAAAAGGCAATTTTATTTTTTCATTGTTTTCACCATCACAAATACGCCTAAATTCAAGTTCTAGTTCTTCATCTTCTTTACGACCTCTTTGCTCTACTACTATATGTGTTAATTTATTTTGTTGTGATCTGTCTTCTAAAAACTTATAAGTTCTTTCTAGGCAAGACTTTATAGCTATATCATAAGGATTTTTATCTTTTGAGTTAATCTTGTCTTTTAAAATTGTAGTTGCAATAATAGTAAAGTCTTCATCATCTATAATTGATGAAAGTTCTTCCATGAAAGCTCTCTTTAGTTCTTTTGATTTAAGTTTTTTAAAAGAGCCTTTATCTCTTCGTATTTCATTTTCATGTAAAACAATCATATCATGTCCAAAATGTTTGAATTTAAACTCTTTTAATTTTTTAACAACATTTTTAGTATATGAGTCTTTATAAAAAATACAAAAAGCAAGTACAAAGATAGGATAGTCCTTATCTATAGAAAAAGAGTGATCTCCACTTTCATCAACATATATAATATAATCACTATAATCCAATTTGCTTCCTTTTTTCTTTTTTATTACTTTCATTTATCATTGCTATAAATACCATTATATAGGAATTCTACTAAAATCACTATTGAATGCTACTTCCTTTTTTCGTTTTTGTTACTTCTCTTTTAGTAGCCTTTTATATAAACATCTGTTGTAAAAGAGCTTTTTTAAACTCTTTTGTTTTATCAAGTTGTTTTTTATTTGCTTCAATTTTATTATCAATTGCAGATAAAAAATTTTCTATTTTGGTTTGTTCTTTAAGGCAAGGTATTTTAAGCTTAAAATTTGAAAATTCTGTTTTATTTATTATTGGCAGAGTTGTATTTGCTTGTGTTGATTTTATATATGGTGTAATTTCTACTAAACAATAATATATAAACTCATTATTATATTTTTCATTGACTAATAAAGAGTTTATTTGTTGGTTTGTTATGCTTGGTAAAGTTGTTAATGAAAGTTTTCCTATTGATGCAATACAAGTATAAATAATTGTTCCTATTGGCAGAACCTGCATGTTTTTTTGTTTAGTTACATTTCTTACTGTTTTTTCTTGATATTTTTTATCCTTTATATCAGTAGGTGTTATAAATTCTTTATTTAATTGTTCCCCTTTTTTTATAATACATATTAAAGACAACTCTTTCTCTTCCCACTCAGGAAACTCACTTCCATCATCATCTTTAAATCTTATTTCTTGACTAAAGATTTTTTGCATAATACCTTTTTTGTATTGTTCTAAAAGTTCCTCTTTTTTTGTAAGTTGTTCTATTTTACTATCAACTTGACTTAAAAAAGATGCAATTTTTTCTTGTTCTTCTTTTTGAGGAAGGTTAATTGCAACATTCGCAATATCTTCTTGACTTATTGTAGTCATAGTTGTTGTTTTACCTCTAACTATAAACTGATTTCTGGCATTTCTTGTTTTTAATAAAT
>CAYJFN010000027.1:0-6834 GCA_964369325.1 uncultured Arcobacteraceae bacterium | reverse complement strand
CTTGACTTAAAAAAGATGCAATTTTTTCTTGTTCTTCTTTTTGAGGAAGGTTAAATTTAATTCTTTCAATTGTGCTTTTTGATAAGCTAGGAACGCCTGAAGCTTCATTATAGAGTTTCCAATTTATTTTTAAAAAGATTAAATATATAAATTTTGGTTTGCAATTGTTGTAAGAATGAGTGTAAAATAGTGTATCCACAGTCCAAAATTTACCATTTAAGAATATTGGTTTATCTATAGTCCCTTTTCTTCCTATGCAAACACTTTCTCCATCATATAAAAAATCATTAACAGAAAGCATATATCCCCCTGTACCATAAACAGGAACATCTCCATTGGATAAATGTTTATAATCTTTTCCGCTTCCTATTTTTAGTATGGCTCCAATAGTAGTTTCTTTCCACTCATCACTAAACTCTTTAAATCTTAATTTAGGTACATTACTCATCTAAACTATCCTTTAAAATCATTGCTTCATTCCTTAAAACGGCGTTGCAATACTAAGCTCTTCACAAAACTTAGCTATATTTTCATCTGTAGTTTTTATTTGCGTTTCAAGTTCTTTTAACTCTTTTGAAACATCATCTAAATCAATTTGCTCTTCTTCTTCAAATGTATCTACATATCTTGGGATATTTAAATTATAATCATTCTCTTTTATCTCTTCTAAACTTGCTTTATATGAGTATTTATCTTCAACAATTCTATTTGTGTATGTTGTTATAATCTTTTGTATATCACTATTTCTTAAATAGTTTTGATTTTTAGCTTTTTCAAAATGGTTTGAAGCATCTATAAATAAAACATCTTCTGGATTTTCACGACACTTTTTAAATACTAAAATACAAGTCGGAATGGAAGTACCATAAAAGATATTAGAAGGAAGTCCTATAACTGCATCAAGATAATTTCTATCTTCTATTAAATATTTTCTAATATGTCCTTCTGCTGCTCCTCTAAATAATACTCCATGAGGAAGAACAATAGCCATTACTCCATTGTCATCTAAATGGTAAATCATATGTTGAACAAATGCAAAGTCTGCTTTACTTGAAGGAGCTAGTTTTCCATATTGACTAAATCTATCATCATTTAAATGAAGTGGGCTTGCTGACCATTTTGCACTAAAAGGAGGGTTTGCAACAATAGCTTCAAACTTTTTATCAATATGTTGTGGGTTTTCTAGTGTATCTTCTTGTTTTATATCAAATTTTCTATAATGAACATCATGCATAATCATATTCATTCTTGCAAGGTTAAAAGTAGTTCTGTTTAATTCTTGTCCATAAAAGTTTGATACATCAACCTCTTTTGAAACTCTTAAAAGAAGTGAACCAGAACCACAAGTTGGATCATAAACTGATTTTAGTTTTGATTTATTTGCTGTTACAATTTTTGCTAAAATTTTTGATACTTCTTGAGGAGTATAAAACTCTCCCGCTTTTTTTCCTGCACCTGCTGCAAATTGTCCTATTAGGTATTCATAAGCATCACCTAAAATATCTCTGTCATGGTTTTTAAGCTCAAAATTTATAGCATCTAAATGAGATAGAACTTTTGAAATAAGAGTGTTTTTTGCTTCTTCTGTTCTTCCTAGCTTTGTAGAAGTTAAATCTAAATCTTCAAATAGATGTTCAAAATCATCTTCACTATCATGTCCCATAGTTGAAGTTTCTATATGATTTAATACTTGTGTTAAATCTTCTAAGATAAAGTTATTTTCTTCTTCATTTCCTTTTTTAGCAATAGCACTAAAAAGTTCATTTGGCTTTAAAAAGTAACCAAGTTGATCTATGCAATCTTCTTTTAGACTTTCTAAAATTTCTTTATCATCTTCTGTATTTTCATCTAGCTGCGTGAATTTGATATTATCTTCTTTTAACAGATCATTTGTAAAGTCTTCAATTTTTTCTGAAAGATATTTATAAAATATAAATCCTAAAATATAATCTCTAAACTCATCAGCATCCATTTTACCTCTAAGAGTATTTGCGATGTTCCAAAGTTGCTGTTCTTATTTTCTTGACTAATTTAATGATTGGTCCTTATTTAATATTAAATTGAATTATACCTTTATGCAACTTCATAAATAATTGCTTTAGATAAATCTAAAATATTAAATTCTTTAAAAACAAAATTATAAATAAAAAGACTAATTTTAGATACTTTCTTTTATAAGTTATTGACAAAACTATATTTAAACTGTAGGATGTTCTAATACATTATTTGGTTTCGTTTTAATTATAAGGGGCATTTTATGGTGCTATATTCACTTAAAAGATTAGTAAATAAAAATACTAGATACTACAATATCATATTAGAGAAGTCTTTATTTAATGAATATATAATTGAGGTGAATTATGGGAATGTTAATTACAAGTCCCCTACTAGAATTTTGTATAAATATTTTGATTGTAAAAAAATAGCATTACAATATGCTAAATCTTTATTAAATACAAAATTAAAGAAGGGCTATTGTTAAATTTATTTTGAAAGTTTTATAAAAACTTTATTCCCTGCCCTACTCCTAAAACATTTTAGGAGTATTTTACTAAAAGTTACTAGATATTGTGTGAGTAACTGTTTCACAAATATACTTATCGTTTAAAACCTTTACAATGACTTTTGAACGTGTTTCATACTGATATATTGTTTCAGCAATATCTTCAAAAGATTCAACTGGAAGATTCTTTGTTTTATTTTCATTTTTAAATTTATATCCACAATGAATACAAAAGTTTGATTTGTTGCTAATCTCTTTATTGCATTCTTTACAAATTATAAGTGCCATACTATTTCTCCTTTGTTTATTTACTTGCAAGTTAGAACTAGTATAAATCATTTTTAAAAATTTGACAATAGTTTTTTTTGATTAAATGAAGTAAATTTTATATTCGTAATTCACAAAGAAACGAAACCATATAATGTATATTTTTAACCTCGCCCATCTAAACAACTAAAGTTATTATAGATGGGATTTTGTTGTAAAAACTACCTAATTAAAATTTAATTAGGTAGCTAAATAGACTTCAATTACAGTAATGTGTTTTCTGAGAAAACACTATAATTATTTAATAAATGCCCTACTCTAAAATTAATAAGTAATCTTATGTAGTTCTATCAAAATCCTTTAATTTATTATGTCATAAGTTGCATAATAAAACAATACATTGTATTGGACATTTATATATCGCTTTCTAGCACTAATATATTCTGTTTTCTGAGAAAACAGTGAAATTCTTAAATTTCTTCACAAAAACATCTCTATTGTTGAAAAATTACGATACAATTATCGCAAAATAAATTACGAATAGCCTTTCGTAACAAAAAAGGAAAGTCATGAGTCTTAAAATTAATGCTAAAACTCCTGAAAATACAAAAATTGCCTCTTACTTGGGTGTTAAAGAAGGGACAATTAGAGCAAGAAAAAAAAAGTACCAAGAAGAAGATGATTTACAATATCTGCAAAATGTAAATGATTATATAAAAAATAAAAAACCATTTTATACTATTGATGAATATATTTCTATTGAAAATATTGAAAAAAATAAAGACGAAATTATTTATGAAATTTTAAAAGGAGAATTTCCTGGAATAATCCAAGATGACAATGTCTTTATACCTACAATAATTGAAGATTTTAATATGTTTATTGAACCAATAAAAGAGTGTTTCCCAATTGTTCTTACTAATAGTAATCATAAAGGTGGTGTTGCTAAAAGCACAAATACAGCTAATTTAGCTGCTACTTATGCTTTTTTAGGTTTAAAAGTATTAATTGTAGATTTTGATCCTCAAGGCAATGTTTCTCAATCATTTGGTGTATATGAAGGAAAGACTGTAGTTGATTTAATTTTTAATTTAAATGATAATAATATAGAGGAACAAGTTAGAGAAACTATCATTGATTTAAACATTGAAAATAAGTTTAAAAGCAAAATAAATGGTTGCTTACACTTGCTATCGAATAATGATGATATGGTTGATAGAATGGAAGACCTACCCTCTTTATCAAAAGAGTATGGTACTGTTGAAAAATCATTAAAAGAGCTTTTGAGCTATGTTAATAAAGATTATGACATTATCTTAATAGATACTCCGCCAAGAGCTGATTTAATATTAAGAACTGCCCTACTCGCTAGTGATTATGTAGTTTTATCACTAAAAGCTGAACCTTTTGCTAAAACTGGGATGCCAAAAATCATTCATAATATTTACAAGTATGAAAAAGCTTATCAAAGAGAAAATGGGAAAAAACTTCAAATATTAGGGGGCATATTATCAGCATATGAAAAAAATGTAAATCTTCAAAAAACAAATGCGGACCAAATAAGAGAAGACCTTCAACAAGAAACAGATTATACTGCTGAAGTATTTAATACATATATTCCAAAAGCTACTATTATTCCTGAGTCTCAGCAAGGGGAGGGGGCTGTTTTACTGTATACACCTGATGATGAAGTAGTAAAATGCTATATGGATATTTCAATGGAAATTTTTGAAAAAATATTAATAAATGTAAATGCGCAATAGGGTGGTAAAAAAATGGAATTAAATGAATTTATAAAACTTTCAGAAGATGCTCAAGTTGAATATCTTTTAAAACTAGATATTCAAGACCGAAAAGAGTTTATGGAAAAAGTTAAAACAAAGAATAAAATGCTTTCTATTAAATTATCAGGTAAAGTACAAAGTAAAATGAATATTCATTCAAAAGTTAAAGCAGATAACTTTATATCGATTTTTGATATAAAACCAAATCCAAATCAACCTAGAAAAACTATAACCGATGATGAAATACAAAGTAGGGCAGATAGTATTAGATCAAGAGGCTTATTACAGCCTATTAGAATTTACTTTAAAGATAAAACGCCTTACTTGATTTCTGGACAAATAAGACTTGCTGCATATAAGCTACTAAACAAATTATATCCTGAAAATGAAGCATATTCAAAAATTAAATATGAAGCTGAAACAAATGGTTCTTATAGTGATTATGATTTAAGAATTGATGCACTTACTGAAAATTTATCAAGAAAAGATATGTTTGTATTAGATACGGCATTTTCAGTAGCTAAAGCTTTTGAAGAGGCTAAAATTATTAAAAATAATCCAAACTATAGTACAAGAGATTTTGAAAAAGAGTATGGTATTATATCTGCATCTCAACTTACTAAATATATTAAAATTTGCACTCTTGACAAAGAAGTAATTGATTACATAAAAGAAAAAAACTTTAATAGAGTAAATTTTTTATATCAAATAGCAAAAGAAGATATATCAAATGAAAAAAGAATAGAGTTAATTGATAACGCAATTGAAGGTAAAATAAAAACAGTTGATGTTGAAACGAAACAAAATAATGTAATGGAAAAAGTTTTAAATGCTCAGTTCATCAACAAGAAAATAGAGTCAAATATTAAAACAATAAGTAAACAATTAAAATTGCTAAAAGGTTGCTCTTCACAAGATGAATTACTTTTATATACGTCTGAAATTAAAAGAATTATTAATGAAATTGAAAAAGAATTTTAAACTGTTTTCTCAGAAAACAGCAAATATAAGGGATTAAAAATGGCGAAGATTACAAAGAAAAATTCTTCTCAATTATCTTTATTTAATATAGAAAAGAAAATTGAGCAATCTACTGCAACAGTTGCAGAGTTAAGAGTTCCTATTTTTTTACCATTTAAAAAAATAGCACATAATTCAAATCTTGCATTAGACTTCAAGAAAAAAGGTGGAAAACTAAGTTTAGAAACAAGCTGGGGGACGGTAACTATTAGAGGAAGAAAGCTTCTAACAGATGTTCATAGAGATATTTTAGATTGTATATATACATATAATTCAAAAACTATGTTATGTCCTAATGGTGAAATTGAAATATTTTTTACTTTAACAAATATTTTAAAGCATTATGGACTAAAAAATCCAAATGCAAACATTTCATGGCTAAAAGAAAGAATTGAGGAAATTAGAGACACAGCAATAGATTACAAAGATACAAAAAACAATTCTTTTGATTTTAATATAATTTCAAATTTGGCTTATTTAGAAGAAAATAAAATGTATAAAATTACACTTGATAGAAGATATGTTAAATTTTATGAAACTGAATTATCTATTAATTATAAAAAAGAGTTACCTAGTTTATTAAAAGTTGATTCTGCTTTAATTAAAACTATTATTAGATGGTTTTTCACTCATTCTGCTCAGTGTAGTTATAAACTAACAACAGTTTTAGAAGCAGTAGGTATTAAAACTGATGTTATGTCAGATAGAATGAAACAAATTAATAAAAAAACTATTAGAGAATCTATTGCAACATTAAACAAATTTGGAATTGATTTTAATGTAAATGATGAAATATTCTTTTATTCTGGAAATCAAAATGTTGCTTTTATCCCATCATTATTTAATCAATATAATGATAGTTCTAAAATAATTACATTAAAAGAGTTTGATGATTGTAAAAATATTGAGATTTTAATAGATGATAAAAAGTATATAATAGCTAATGTTGATTTTACAATTGAAGATGATGATATTTTGGATGCAACTATTAAAATTACAACTGGAGAAGTTTTAAAACTTAGTAATAAAAATAGTAAATCAGAAAATGACTTTAAAAAAGAGGTTTTTTCTTGGATTGAGGAAAATAAGATCAAATAGCTTTCCTTTTTTCTTACTTGACTATATATTATTTCTTAATATATAGTCTTATATATCTTAGGAATACACTATATTGTTTCGCTTTATACACTATATTGTTTCGTTAGTACATTAAAAAGTTTCGTTAGTACATTAGAATGTTTCGTTTTATACATTATTTAG